>JAGWJK010000635.1 GCA_028865845.1 Rhizobiaceae bacterium | reverse complement strand
GAGGCGCTATCCATAGGCATTCCCAATTATACGACCTACCCGGTCGTCGCCGAAGCGCTGCGCCGCTTCATTGCCGCAGCCCCCGGCAGCATGCCGCGACTTGTGGAGGTTTCGGCAGAGGAGATGAGCCAACTGTTGAACGATGGCGAACTTGACGCCGGCTTCATGACGATGCCGACGCCAGCCCGACTCTCGTCGGGCATGGCAAGTCTTGTTGCGTGGGAAGCGCCGCTGTTGATCTGCCTGCAGAGAGGCCATCCGTATGCGGGGCTGCCAGCGCTTCTTCCGGAACATGTCGCGGAGCTCGACATCGTGTTGGTGCCGCGGGATTATCACCGCGCTCATTACGATCACCAGATCGGCTGCCTGCGCAGTCTCGGCATCGAGCCGCGCCTCATGGAAACCGATGTCACGAACATCCAATCGCAGATGGCGCTGACTTCGGCCGGTATCGGCGCCTGCCTGCTTTCGGCGGACACAGCCCCCTTGCCCCACGACCTCGTGCTGAAACCGACCGTACCCGAACTTGGCCGGCACCAACTATCGCTGTTCTGGTCCGAAGATAACGACAACCAGCAACTCCGGCTGTTCAGACGATGTGTGCTGGATTTAAGATGAATCTCCCCGACCGCTGATGCCGCCGATCAATGTCCGTTCTTGCCGAAGGTGCAATGGTTACTTAGCAGCGGGACCCATTCTTGTCGTCTCTGCCCGGTGTTATCTTCCCTCCGTGAACTTCAACGACACAGTGCGATCCTCCTCAAGCAGGCGCACCATGGACCGATGGTTAAGAAAGGGACGTTTCACGATGACCAGCAAACTTCTCAAAGCCAGCCTCGCCGCACTTGGTATCATGCTGTCCTCTAGCCTCGCAAATGCCGAAACGGCGCCGCTCAAGATCGATGATATCGTCCATTCGACTAAGGGAAGCCACGCAGAGGCCAATGCCGAAAAGGCTGCGCGGCACTTCTACGAATTCTGGAATACTGGTGACGAGGCGGATCTGAAGCTGGCCATCGCCCCGACATTCACGGATCATACGCTGCCGGAAGGCAGGCCGCAGGGGCCGGAAGGCCCCGCTTTCGCCTCGAAGAATTTCCGCCAGGCCGTGCCCGATCTTTCCGTCGAAATTCGCAAGATGATCTTTTCCGGCGATTACGTGACCGTACACATGATTTTCCGCGGCCACTTCACCGGCAGCTTTGGATCGACCAAGGGCTCGGGCCAGCAGATAGAGTTCATCGCTACCGATCTCCTGAAGGTGACCAATGGCAAGGTTACTGACAACTGGCATATCGAGGACAACCTCGCGCTTCTGAAACAGATGGGCGCCGTTTCGATGAAATGATCTAGCCGCGGCATAGCCATGTTGCGGGGTCGACCAGCTTGCCGTGCCGTGTGACCCGAATACTGAAAGGCCGATCTGTCGTTTTGCCGAGATAACCGCCCTTTTGGACAAGGTCGCCCTTGTTACCCAGGGCCTCAACGAGATGGCGGTATTGCACGACGTAGCCATGTCGGTGCCGGACGGTGACGAAAGCCTCGTCGTCACGGAGGATGACCGCGACGATCCTGCCGGCACCGGCGAAGCTGACGAGTTGATCCTCATGCGTCGCATAGACCTGGCTCGTGCCAAAGACCACGCGCAGTGTAATCGGTTCAAGCCTTGGGCCGAATGAAGCGGCGACTGGTGCCCTCACGGGCGTTCGGAGGTAATGACGGCAAACTGCGTGAGTTTTGTTCTCGCTCGCCAACGCCGATGATGCTGACACTCCGGAGATTGCAGCCAAGGCCGACAGCGCCAGCACGAAGGTGACCATCTTCGGCAGCAGTCCCTGTTTGTGTGACGATTTGATTGTCAGTAGTGTTGATGCCATCGAAGCCCCTATCCGCGGTCGCTCGCCGCCGCCTCTCCGTCTTACGGGTCGCGAGCCATGCGTTCGATTGCTCGATGTTGCGCTATCTTGGGGCAGGGCGCCTGATCGGTACGAGGCAGCGACACGCAAGAAGGCGGAAATTGGCGAATTCAAAGCGACATCGGCGCACGACATCGGTTCAGAAAATCAATTTCTGGGCGCCCAAAACCATCGCTATCGATATCACGCTTATTGGCGCCAAGAATTTCGCTCAAGCGGTAGTGGCATCTATGTTGGAGATTGGTTCCGCAAAGTGCGATATTGCGATGATAATCAAATAGATAATCAGAACGAAAATTTGATGTATCTCGGAAGCCGAGAGGCCAAATATTCCAGTCGCAGAGCAAATTTACTCGAAAAACACTGTATCAGGAGTGCGTATACAGTCAACCAAGCCATATGCGAAACTCACAGCCTTCAATCCAGCCGACTGATGGCTTGAGCATGGCAAAAGCCAAACAAGACAATCGCAAGCTGCTTCGCCACCCGAAGGGAAGAGAAGCTTGGATCGGGATTTTTATTGATCCCGCCAAGTGCATGTGAGCCCGTATCGCTGACGGCTATTTGGCCGAGGCACGTTTCTCGTGGCGGATTACGAGTTCGGCCTGGACGTCTGCCTGGAAGCGCATGACACGCCGGCGTGCGTCATCTTCCGACATCCCCGTCGCCATAAAGGCATCGGCCACTTTACGGCATTCGCCCTTCCAGTACGCCACGGCGTCACCGCCATGAAGCGTGTCCAGCTCGCGTGCGCATCGTTCGATGTTGGCTCTTCCAACCATCGACGGAAAAACGATGATTTCGCTTTCACAAGTGACGGAGACTAACGCAGACAGTTCACAACCCATCGAACAGAATTCCCTTTGATCCTGCTCGGCTTTTAAAACAGTTATGGTTAAGGCTTTCTTTTTGCACTGGCGAAAGCATCCGCGACTGACGAGCATGCTGCTCCCACCGTCAATTCCGTTCAACCAATTGGGCCGGTAGAACAGGTCCACCGGCCCTTCGATCATTGACCGATCGAGAACGGCTTAAGCCTGAAGATTGTCAGCCGACATCTTGCCGGATTTGCGGTCCTTCACCAGCTCGTAGGTGATCTTCTGGCCGTCGTTCAAACCGCGCATACCGGCGCGCTCGACTGCCGAGATATGAACGAAAACGTCCGCCCCACCTTCGTCAGGCTGGATGAAGCCAAAGCCCTTCGTTGAATTAAACCACTTCACAGTACCTGTTGCCATATCGGCTTCTCCAGTTTCGTCGTCGTCATGCGCTGCCCAACCCGCGCATCTATGCGCCACCCATGGACAACACTCACCATCCAGGACTGCCAGGAAGACAAGGGAGGGTTTAAAGGCATTTCAGCCGCTGACTCTCGATATCATCTCTGCTGCGCATACCCAGCGCGGCCGCGTATTACACGCCACGTTCGCTAGAACTAGGGCGCGTTCGATCAAATGACAGCACTTCAGCGAGAATTTTCCGCAGTTGAGCTCGCATCGCCATCAATTGCCGGAACGGAGACTCTAGCAGGCGCGGAAACGCGGCCGTCACAATCGTTAAAAAGGACAGTGGAAAAGACGCGTGGGCTGTTTCGGCTAAGCGATCGTTTCGAATAGTCTCCGGTCTCGTCATCTCCTAACTACGGCATTGAAAACATGAGCCTCAAGAACATTCCCGCTGCCCCGCTGACTGCCAAGCGCCTCGAACAATTGCTGGCCGAATGGCGGTCGGGACCAGATGTCGAAGGCGAAAACCAAACCGACAAAGCTCGTGACTCCGTTGGCGAGAAGAGCGATGTCCAAACCGCCGGTCAATCTGGCCGCACCGGGTACTGACGTTACTGCAGCCATCCAGCGAACCGCTTGCCTCGGGGTCGGTTGAAACCGACCTTATCGGACGTAACATCTCGATTGCCCTGCGTCACATCCT
>JAGWJK010000634.1 GCA_028865845.1 Rhizobiaceae bacterium | reverse complement strand
ACCGGCGGCAAGCGGCATGCCCTGGGCGGCACGTTCTACGAGCCGACGGTGATTGCCGACGCCAAGCAGTCAATGAAGATCGCCCATGAAGAGACCTTCGGCCCGGTCGCGCCGATCTTTCGTTTCAAGGAAGAGAAGGAAGCGATCCAGCTCGCCAACGACACCGAGTATGGTCTCTCGGCCTATTTCTTCACCCGCGACCTCGCCCGCACCTGGCGCGTGGCCGAGGCGCTGGAAGTTGGCCAGATCGGCATCAATGCCGGCATCACCGCCTTTGAAGGCGCGCCTTTCGGCGGCGTCAAGGCGTCCGGCATCGGCCGCGAAGGTTCGCATCACGGCATCGACGAGTATCTCGAGCTCAAATATCTTTGCCTCGGCGATATGAATTGATGGCAAGAAGCGGCCCAGCCAACGAATGGGAACTCGACGAGATCGCCGCGGAGGACGCCGGCGATCTCGATCTCGCCGGGCGCGATTATGTCAACGCTCTGGCTCGCGGCCTCGAAGTCATCAAGGTCTTTACCCGCTACACACCGAAGATGACGTTGAGCGAGGTATCGCAGGCAACCGGCATGACACGCGCAACCGTGCGGCGCTTTCTCCTGACGCTCGCGCATGAAGGCTATGTCGAGATATCCGGCAAGCATTTCAGCCTGCGTCCGAAAATCCTCGAACTCGGCTTCTCCGCACTGTCGTCGATGGACCTCTGGGATGTCGTGCAGCCTGTCATCAACGATCTTTCCGAAAAGCTCGGAGAGAGCTGCTTCTCCGCAGTGCTCGATGGCGATTCGGTTATCTACGTGGCGCGCGCCACGCCCAATCGTCGCGTCAATGTAGGGATCTCTATCGGCAGCCGCGTACCAGCCCACTGCGTCTCGACCGGTCGCGTCCTGCTTGCTGCCCTGCCGGAAGAGCAGTTGCATCAATATATCGACGGCATGGTGTTGACCAAGTTCACGCCCAACACCGTAACCTCGAAAGTGCAGCTACGCAGCATGCTGGCGGAGGTGCGCCGACAGGGCTGGTCGATCGTCGACCAGGAACTCGAAGTTGGCCTGCGCTCGCTGTCCGTGCCCATCCGTGACGGCAGCAATCAGATCGTCGCTGCACTGAACGTCTGCTGTCCATCGACCCGCATCAGCCTCGAGGACATGCGGACGCGAATACTGGCAATCACCTTGGAAGCGTCGCACAGCATTTCACGCGCATTGCACGCCTAGGAAAATCGCGTCGGCACATAATCCGTCATGTCTTCGCCGGGATCGCGGCCGAGCACCATGGCGGCAACAAGGTTCGCCGAGAATGGCCCAAGCGTGTAGCCGGCGTCGCCAGGAATGGCGAAATGCAGGCCCGGAACCGACGGCACCGGCCCCAACACGCCCTTGCCATCGACTGATGTGTTGACGCCTGCCCAGGTGCGGATAATGCGCAGCGGCGCAATCTGAGGGGCGATGTGGCGCGCCAGGGTGGCATTGGCAACGAGGCTGTCGAGCCGCACGGTCGGATGGTTGCGCTCGCCGACGATATCGGCCGGCCAGCCACCGCCGATGACGATCTGTCCGGTGGAAAACTGCTTGAGCGTGATCATCCGGTCGGCATGTTGGACGAGATGACCGATCATCGGTACGGTCGCCTCGGTAATGTTCATATGAAGAGGCTCGGCGCGCGCCGGAATATTGATGCCAAGCTGTGCGGCAAGCGACGTGGTGCCTGCGGCAGTCGCCAGCACCAGCGTTTCAGCCCGCAGATTGGCGCCTTTCGCCATGCCGATCCGAAAGCCGTTCGCCTCGCGTGCGAGCGTCAGGACTGCCTCGCCCTCGCGCAACACGACGCCAAGCCTGATCAGCCAACGGCGGATCGCAGCGTTGCATTTCAACGGGTTGAGCTTGCCTTCGTCGAGGCAGATCTCGGCACCGATCACCGCCGGCCCGAGATAGGGCGCCATGCGATCGAGATCGTTGCGGTCGAGAATTTCGACGTCGAGGCCCAGCAATCGTTCCTGTGCTGCCTTGGTCCGCAGAAACGCAAGCTGCTCTTCGGTCTCGGCGACCATCAGGCCACCATTCTTTTTGATCTCGAAATCTGCTCCGAGCTTCTTCTCGAACGCCTGCCAGAAGCGCACGGCTTTCGGATAGAGCGGCAACTGTCGCTGCATACCCGGCACGTTCTCGGGGTAAAGCTGCATGAACCGGCTTTGCATCTGCACATGCAGGCTGCCGGCATTGGCGGTCGAGCCGCCGCCAAGGCCCTCGTCGATCAACATCACGCCTTTGCCGGCTTCCGCGAGAAAGCCCGCGACACAACTGCCAACCACGCCGCCGCCAACGACGATCACATCGATGTCGTCAGCACTCACGACTGGCCACCGCCGGCTATATCCTCGATGCGCACCGGCCGAATCGGGACACGCGGGGCAAAGCCGGAATATTCGTCGCGCTGATAGCCGAGCCGTGCGCCCATCAGCGTGTCGAGGATCGGGCCACAGTAACGCCCCTGGCAGCGCCCCATGCCGACGCGGGTTTGGCGCTTGACGGCGCCAATCATCGTCAGATCCTCATCCAACGCATCCTCGATATCACCGAAGCTCACCTCTTCGCACCGGCAGATCAGCGTCTCGCGGCTTGCCAGCGAGGGATGATAGCCGTTGAAGGCGTAAAGCTTCCAAAGGGCAGCCTGGAACCGCCGATGCCCGGCGAGGCCGGCACGCGCCTCGCCCATATCCGACGCCCTCCTGCCGAGGCTCGTTGCCGCCGCCGCACCGACGAGTGTTCCCTCGGCAAGGGCTGCTCTTGCGCCGCCGAGGCCCGTGCAATCGCCGAGCGCATAGAGGCCGGCGATGGTAGTAAGACCAGACGCATCCCGCCGCGTGACCAATTGCCGGCGCACCGGGTCGAAATCGTGATGGCAACCGAGACCGCGCAACAATTCGTTGGCCGGCTCGAAGCCGTAGCCAAGACACAGGGAATCCACCTCGAATGTGCGCAATTCGCCTTTGCCGTCCGCGGGCCCTGTCGTCACCCCCAGACCGCCATCCACCTTCTCGACCTTGCGCACCACCTCGCCGTAAATCATCCCGGTACCGGCGCGGATGCGCTTGACGTGATAGCGAATGCCGTTGCCGACCAATGCCGGCGACGCGGCCAGCATCGACAGAGCCGTGCCCAGATTTCCGATCCCCGGTTTTCCGGCGGCTTCGACCACGGCCACGACATCAGATCCGGCCTCGATAAGCTCGGCGGCCAGTTGCAGGTTGAGCGGGCCGTTGCCGGCAATCAGCACCCGCTTGCCCGGCGCACGCCGAGCCGTCCGCCACAGGGTCTGTGCGGCCCCGGTGGTCATCACACCCGGCAACGTCCAGCCGGGAACGGGCCAGCCACGTTCATAGGCGCCGGTCGCCACGATCGCGGCCTTCGGCTTGTAGCGAACGGCGCGGCCGGATTGCGTGGCTGCGAACTCCAATGGCGCGAACGCCCCCCAGACCGTCGTCCCGTTATGAATGACGACGCCGAGCCCTCGCGCCGTCTCGATCAATTCGGCGCCCTCCCGATGCTGGGTATCGGGTGCAGCAACGCCATCACCGACGACATCTGGTTGTTTGAAATACTGGCCGCCCGGCTGCGAGCGTTCATCAAGCACGACAACCTCTGCGCCGGCCCGACGTGCGGCGATAGCCGCCGACAGTCCGCCGGGACCCGCACCGATGATCAGCAATTCCGGGCTCTCGACGCTGATATCTTCGATCGTCACGGGCGGCTGGTAGCGACCGACCGGCGGTAGCGGCCGCGCATGCGCCTCGGATCGGACCTTGAGCGGGCCGGTCACCTTGGTCATGCAGGCGCGTTCGCT
>JAGWJK010000633.1 GCA_028865845.1 Rhizobiaceae bacterium | reverse complement strand
CTTCGTATTCTTCGTCAACAAGGTCGATCGCCTCGGCGCGCGATATGACGAGGTGCTGAAGGCGATCGCCACACAATTGCCGGTCCGCCCTGTCGCCATGTCCGCCGTCATCGACGCCGGCAGCAAGCTTGCCCGGGTCGATGCACTCGAACCGGGACGCCAACCGCTTTTCGCACTGCTCTCGGAAATGCTGGCGGAAAACGACGAGGCCTTGCTGGACGATTATGTTCTGATGCCCGATCGCCTGTCTCCCGAACGGATTGAACGTTGCCTGGCCGATCAGCTTGCACGCGGGCTGGTGCATCCGGCCTTTGCCGGAGCGGCCACAACGGGGGTTGGCGTACCGGCACTGTCGTCGACGATCGCTGCGATGCTGCCAAGCCGCCAACCTGATCCGGATGGCCCGATCGTTGGCAAGATCTTCAAGATCGATCGTGGCTGGGGCGGCGAGAAGCTGGCTTACGTTTACCTGACATCGGGTACCATCCAGCTCCGCCAGACCCTGGACTTGCCGAAAGGCCCGGCGCGGGTAACGGGAATTCAGGTATTCGAGGCCGGCCGAGTTCGAAACGGCACCCGCTTTTGCGCCGGGCAAATCGCCCGTGTCGGCGGCCTGGCCGGCGCCCGCATCGGCGATGTCGTCGGCACCGGCCTCCTTTCCGGCGACCGGCCGCATTTCGCCCCGCCGACCCTCGAAACCCAGGTTTCTGCCCGGCGTCCTTCCGACAATGCGGCGCTCTGGCAGGCGCTGAACCAGCTCGCCGAACAGGATCCCCTGATAAACCTCCGCCGTAATGACGATGCGAACGATATGTTCGTGTCGCTCTACGGCGAAGTACAGAAAGAGGTCATCCAATCCACCCTGTCGAGTGATTTCGGCCTGGACGCTACCTTCGAGGAAAGCACGGTCATCTATGTCGAGCGTCTGGTCGACACCGGAAACGGTGTTCAGATCATCTTCAAGACGCCGAACCCGTTCATCGCGACGGTTGGACTGCGCGTAGAGCCGCGGGCGGGCGGCTCGGGCAACAGCTTCGCTTTGGAAGTGGATGTCGGCCAGATGCCCGCGAGCTTCTACCGCGCCGTCGAAGAGGCCGTATTCGAAACGCTGAAGCAAGGCCCGTTCGGCTGGCAGATCATCGATTGCCATGTGGCGATGACCGCAGCCCGGCACAGTTCCCCGACGAGCACCGCCGTCGATTTTCGGCAGCTCACGCTCTGGGTCCTGGCATCCGCGCTAACGGAAGCGCAAACCGTCGTATGCGAACCGATTGATCGCTTTTACCTGGAAGCGCCGGCACCAGCCTTGAACGGCCTGCTCACCCTGCTTGCGAAGGCCGGTGCGGCGATCAGCGATTCCGCGATCGTCGAAGGGATCGCGCGACTGGAAGGTACCGTGGCATCCGCGGCAATCCAAGGCATCCGGCAGCAACTGCCGGGTCTGACGAGCGGCGCGGGAACGATGGAATCATCCTTCGATCACTACGCCCCGACCGGCGGACCGCCACGCCTGCGTCGACGATCCGGTCCCAACCCGTTCAATCCGACCGAATACCTGCTGGGTCTGCGCCGAAATCTCGCAGCAGCCAATCTGGAAAATGGGAGCGGTGATTAGCCAGGGAGCCAACTCTCACGCAAACAATGAACCCGAAAATCTCCGCCGCAAAAATCACGAAACAACGATTTCTGAGGTGGAGGCAATGCCGATACGTCACGCCTGTACGATCTGGTAACCTTCGGAGGTTTTCTGCACGCGGCAGAAACCGCTGATATGGCCGCCGGCGACCACCCAGCCCTCCCGCGCGGCATCTTCCAGCGTCGCTTGGCGTGTCCGCACAGCCGTCGCGGGATCGACGTCAAAGGCCAGCCCGATCTTCGGATCGCTGGCTTGAAGACCCGCCAGATGTACGGTGTCGCCCCAGATAAGAAGCGCATTGTTCGCAGCATCAGCCGGATCATCGCTGCGCACGAGATAGCCGGCGTGACCGGGAGTGTGCCCCGGAAGAGTGCGGGCCTCGATGCCGGCGAAGACCTGGCCCTCGCCGATCCGCCGGATACGGGAGCCATAGATCTGTTGAAGCTGGGCGGCCACCTTAAATCCACCGCGCCGCGCTTCGGGCATTGCCTCGCGGGCGGCCGGATCGGTGAAGAACGCAAAATCGCGCTCCGGCACGTAAATCTCGGCATTGGGGAAATAGGGATCGTCCCCGTCGAACAGGCCCAAGGCATGGTCGCCATGGATATGGGTGAGTAATATGCGCTGGATCTGGCCCGGTGTGATCCCGGCATCATGCAGCGCGGATCGTGCATGACCATATTTGGGACCCCAGGCGGTGCCGGTACCGGCGTCGACGAGAATGATGCCATCGGCGTCCCGCAGAGCGAAACAGTTCACGTCAACTTGAAACGTCGGCTTACCCAAAACCTCGACGGCCCGTTGTCGCGCGACATCGCCATCCGCATGGATCAGCACATCCGCGGAGGCCTCGAACAGGCCGTCGCGCAGAATAATAACTTCATATTGACCGAAACGCCGGACGCTGTTCGCCATCGATGTCATTCCGCCTTGAATCCCAATCTCAAAAAAGAGGCCGGCTCGAAAGCCGGCCCCTCTTTCTTGTTTCGCAACGGACCTTATGCGCCGTAAACCACCAACAGGTCCTTGGCGTCGATCTGATCGCCGGCACGCACCAGCACTTCGGCAACCGTGCCGTCCTTTTCAGCGTGCAGCGCCGTCTCCATCTTCATCGCCTCGATGGAGACGAGAACGTCGCCGGCCTTGATTGCCTGGCCCGGGGTGACGAAGACGGTGGAGATAACGCCCGGCATCGGCGCGCCGACATGCGCGGCATTGCCGAGTTCGGCCTTGCGGCGTACCGCGCTGCCCGAAGCGCCATGCGCCCGGTCCGGCACCTTGATGCGGCGCGGCTGGCCGTTGAGCTCGAAGAACACGGTGACCATGCCCTTGTCGTCGGTCGCCGTCATTGCCTGGTTGACGATCACGAGCGTCTTGCCCTTTTCGATTTCGGCAAACAATTCGCCGCCCTCGGGCAGGCCGTAGAAATAGGCGGGCGTCGGCAGAACGGAGACCGGGCCGTAGGTGTCGGAAGCCAGCGCAAAGTCGGTGAAGACCTTCGGGTACATCAGGTAGGAGGCGAATTCGAAATCGTCGATCTTGCGCTCCAGCTTGGTCTCGATCGTCTTGCGCTCGGCATCGAGATCGGCTTCGGCAAGCAGCGAGCCCGGACGAACCGTGTAGGGCGCCTCACCCTTCAGGGCCTTTTTCTGCAACGCCTCCGGCCATCCGCCCGGCGGCTGGCCGAGATCGCCCTTCAGCATCGAAACGACCGATTCAGGGAAGGAGACTTCCTTTTCCGGGCTGACGACGTCGGCGACCGTCAGGTCTTGGCTGACCATCATCAGCGCCATATCGCCAACCACCTTGGAGGACGGCGTTACCTTGACGATATCGCCGAACATCTGGTTGGCGTCGGCATATGCCTGCGCCACCTTGTGCCAGCGCGTTTCCAGGCCAAGCGACCGGGCCTGTTCCTTGAGGTTGGTAAACTGGCCACCGGGCATTTCATGCAGGTAGACTTCCGAGGCCGGTCCCTTGAGGTCGCTTTCGAAGGCCGCGTACTGGTTGCGCACCGCTTCCCAATAGAAGGAAATGCGGCGGATCCATTCAGGATCGAGGCCCGTATCGCGTTCGGTGCCCTTCAGCGCTTCGACTATCGAACCGAGGCATGGCTGCGAGGTATTGCCAGACAGCGCGTCCATTGCCGCGTCGACGGCATCGACGCCGGCATCGACGGCGGCAAGCACAGTTGCGGCGGCAATGCCCGAG
>JAGWJK010000632.1 GCA_028865845.1 Rhizobiaceae bacterium | reverse complement strand
CTGCCATCGGTCCATGCGATCCACATCCGTTCGACGCCTTGAATTCCCACCAGAAACTTAAACGCCTCGCCGCAGGCCGCAATGTGCTGATCGCAGATCTTCAGCCTATTTGTCGAAAGGCGTATGCCGCGGGCGCGTTTGTCCGGATCGTTCGACGAGGACGCAGATCGCGTCGGCAACGGCATCCATGCCCAAAGCTTCGAGTTTCTTCCTTATGGAAGCGGCTACAACTTCGTCGGCATCGCATATTGCAAGCGCGAACTTGACCATGCTGTCGGCGATGACATCGAAACTTCCGCCGCGTTTGGCAGCATCGATCTCCGCTCCCGTGAGCCCCGATCGCTTGCCGTCCGTCTCGAGCAATTGGAGAGAAGCGCCATCTCCAGCGCGGCTCGCGAGAGCAATCTCAATTCGCAAGTGTGTTGCAGATGTCAGAACATCCTTGGCCAAATCCGGCTCCATCACAATTCAAAAAGTGCCAAACTCCAAGCGCCGGGCGCCAGTCGCCTCGGCGACATCAGGCGGAATTTCATGTGCTGTCAGGTTTGCCCACGCACTCCCTGAGGGAATGCGTGGGTGTCATCAAGCCCGTCAGTGCTTCCCGACCTTCCGGTCGAGGAAGTCGTGGATCATCGGCTCCATGACATCGAGCTTGTCTTCAAGAGCGAAGTGGCCGGTGTCGAGCAGATGCAATTCCGCATGCGGCAGATCGCGCAGATAGGGATGCGCACCTTGCTCCGGGAAGATCTTGTCGTTCTTGCCCCAGACGATCAGTGTCGGCGGCTGGTACTGGCGGAAGAAGGCCTGGAACTGCGGATACAGCGGGACATTCGTGCCGTAGTCATGGAAAAGATCGAGCTGAATGTCCTTGTTGCCCGGCCGGTCAAGCAAGGCCTGGTCCTGAACCCAATTGTCAGGGCTGATACGGGAGACGTCCTTGACGCCGTCGGTATACTGGAACTTGGTGGTGTCGAGGACAACGAGATTGGACAGCGCCTCGCGCTTTTCGTTTGAACCGTCGGCCCAATAAGCCTTGATCGGATCCCAGAACTCGCGAAGCCCCTCCTCGTAGGCATTGCCGTTCTGGATGATCAGCCCGGTTACGCGCTCAGGATGCTTGAGCGCCAGACGATAGCCGACGGGTGCGCCGTAGTCCATCACGTACATGGCGTATTTCTTGGCGCCGAGCTGATCCATCAGCGTGTCGACCATGTCGGCATAGTCAGCGAACGTGTAGGCGAACTTCGTATGATCAGGTGCATCGCTCTGACCGAAACCGGGATAATCAGGCGCGATGACATGATACTTGTCGGCGAGCAGCGGCATCAGATTGCGAAACATATGCGACGACGTCGGAAAACCGTGAAGTAGCAGGACGACAGGACCGTCGGCAGGGCCGGCTTCGCGATAGAACATGTTCACGCCGTCGACTTTCGCAAAACGATAATCGACGGTCACGGGAGCCTGCTGGACGATCGCCGCCTGCTTGGCGGGGGCTGCAATTGCCTGAGAAAGAGGAGCGACGCTGACGGTTGCCAACATCAGGGAAAGGATCAGTCGGTTCATGACAAGTCTCCGTTTGGTTGCGATCGCCAACGGTCGTGTCGGCGTCTGAAACAAACAGTACGCATTTCATTTCAATCCATTAATCGGAAAAATATTGAAGTGATTATTCCGATTTTCGGAATAGTTTGTCAGCAGTCATTAGCTGCTCGGTCGAAACAAGACGCGCGCTCTTCGGTCGTCGGGAAGTCGGGATCATCCTAGTACTTCAGGGGGAGAAGCTCTGCCTCGGGCGTGAGGCAGAGCTATAGAGGCCTTGGCAGGAGTGCCTCAATGCGCGAACGATCGGCTGGGGTGGAGACGTTCGCGCACTCTAGGATTATCGCGCGCAAATGAAGCCGAACTGAAATCGAGTGCGTGTATGCGGCAAGTAAAACTCAGCCGTTAGTACAAGCGTCATAACACCTTTGAGCGTGGCCATTGTGACCATAATCTTCAACCGGAAAGTTGGGTGAGAAATCGCCTTCGACGCTTTCGAACCAGCTTCTTTTCTGAAGCCACATCATAAACTTGAGCGCCGCTGCCTATCATGTTAGCAGTCTGCTCAATTCCACGTCATATCGGCGAGGCGTAGTTGCCGGCTGACGATCGGAGCGACCGACTTCCCTAGCCAATGAAAGCCTCTCCAGTGCCGCATGACACGCAATCTGCAAAGCAGCCGAATGTGGTTCGGCAGCTCGACCTGAGCAATCGCGACCGTCGAAGCATCATGTTCGGTATCCTGACCGCGATGCTGCTGGCGGCACTGGACCAATCGATCGTCACGCCGGCCATGCCGACCATCGGTGGCGATCTCGGCGATTCCCACTACCTGCCCTGGATTGTCACGGCCTATCTGCTGACGGCAACAGCGGTCGCGCCGCTTTACGGCAAGTTCTCCGATATTCATGGCCGTAGGCGCACGCTTTATGTGGCGCTCGGATTGTTCCTGCTCGGATCGATCGTCGCGGCCATTGCCTCCAATATGTTCATCCTGATCGGCGCCCGCGCCATCCAGGGACTTGGCGGCGGCGGTTTGTTCGCACTCACCCAGATCATCATCGGCGATATATTGCCGCCGCGCGAACGCGGCCGGTATGCCGCCTGGATATCCGGCATGTGGGCGGTCGCCGGCATCGCCGGTCCGCTGCTCGGAGGCACTCTGGCTGAATATTACTGGCCGTTGATCTTCTGGATCAACCTGCCGCTCGGCCTCGTCGCCATGCTGATCATCAGCGAGCCGCTGAAAAAGCTCGTGCTGCCCGCCCGGTCCCACCGTCTGGATGGCCTCGGCGCCGTGCTGCTGGTCGCGGCCACCTCGGCCCTGCTCCTGATGCTCAACTGGGCCGGCAGCAGCTACGCCTGGACGTCGCCGCAAATCCTCGCACTGGCGGTAGCTTCGCTAGCCCTTTGGGTCGGTTTTGCGGTCCGCATTCTCCACGCCTCAGAACCGCTCGTTTCGCTTGACGTCCTGTCGAACCGCATCGTGCTGACCGGCTGTTTCGCGCTGTTTCTCGTCTCCGCCTGCAATATTGGCCTTGCGGTCTATCTGCCCGTCTACGCCCAGGCCTATCTCGACTTTTCCCCCGCCGATGCCGGTTACGCTCTGCTCGGCTTTCTGATCGGGTCGGTTTCGGGTGCGACGCTCGGAGGACGCCTTACATTGCGTATCGTGCATGTGAAGCGCATCAGCATTACCGGCGCCATCATCAGCGCGCTGGGCTTCGTTGCCATCGGCCTGCTTGCAGACCAGACGTCGATCATCGTGTTGGAAATATTGCTGATCACCGTCGGCGTCGGCATGGGCATGACCTTTCCCGTCACTACGGTCTCCGTTCAGAACGGCGTGGACCCGATGCATCTCGGCGTCGCCACCGGCATGCTGACGTTCCTGCGCTCCCTCGGTAGCGCCCTCGGCGTCGCAGCGCTCGGCGCCATTGCCTTGAGTTACGGCATCCCACTCGGCGCCGAAGGTGCGAACGGAACCGTCATGCACATGACGTCGGCATCGCCCTTCGCCGTGCTCTACTTCACCATGGCCGGCATGATGATCACTGCGGCGATCATCTACGTGGTGATGCCGCACAAGGCCCTGCGCGGCAAACCGGAAAGCACGCTCGTCGAATAGAAGGGTGATTCCAATTTCCGCGCTGTGGGGAAATCGCCCCTTGGGCTGCCTTTCCCTTGTTTGCGAGAGCGGCGGCAGCGGCGCAAAGGCTGCGTATCTAGCCGGATTAACAGAGAATTTTGCGTTTCCGGATCAGCAATTAGGGGTGCGTTAACTATCTTGGGGATACTAAGTATACC
>JAGWJK010000631.1 GCA_028865845.1 Rhizobiaceae bacterium | reverse complement strand
GTATGCTCTGCAAGGCGAAATCGAGCGCATCTGCCAGCGCATCGGCCTGCCGCCGGACCCCCGCAAATTTACCCCACACGTCACGCTCGCGCGGCTGAAGTCCTCGCGTCTCGATGATGTCGTGCACTATCTCTCCGGCCGCGGCAATTTTCATACCGCACCCTTCACCGTCGGCCGCTTCGTGCTGCTGTCATCGCGTGAATCGGTCGGTGGCGGTCCCTACCTGACCGAAGAGATTTTCCCGCTTCACGAGGCGCGCAGCGCTTTCCCGACGATCGGCAACAGCGCTCTGCAGCCCGCGAAGAGCATGGTGTAAACCTGCTCGAAATCGTCCTGCCGCCCGTAATAAGGGTCGGGGATGTCCTTGTTGCTGCCAAGCGCGTAGGCGTTGAAGAGATGTAACTTCGACGCCGCTGTAGGCGGGGCAATTTTGCGCAAGTTCTTCAAATTGTCTTGATCCATCGCCAGGATCAAATCGAAGCGGTCGAAATCGGCGGTTTCGATGCGGCGTGCACGCTGGTCTGCGAGATTTATGCCGTGCGCGGCCGCAGTGGCGATCGAGCGGCGGTCCGGTTTTTCACCCTGATGCCAGCCACCGGTACCGGCGGAATCGATTTCGAACCTGTCAGCCTCGCCGGCCTCGGTTGCCAGATGCCGGAAGATGCCTTCGGCGAGCGGGGACCGGCAGATGTTTCCGGCGCAGACGAAGAGAATCCTGAAGTGGTCCATGGTGGCGTTTGACCTTGACGTGATCCCGGCCCGACGTGTCCGACGGCAAAAATTGGCGCGACCTTTGGCCGGATCATGCGTTAACTGAAAGACGTGCGTTAACTCTGGAGGAGCTTGCCATGAAATACGAAAAGCTGGAACCGACGGCAATCGAAGAAAACATGGCCGGCCTTAGCGGCTGGATTTTGGCAGGCGATCGCCTCTCGATCTCGAAGAGCTATAAATTCCGCAATTTCGTCGAAGCGTTCGGCTTCATGACGGAGGCGGCCCTTGCTGCGGAAAAATTCAACCATCACCCGGAATGGTTCAATGTCTATTCCCGCGTCGACGTGAAACTGACGACCCATGATGTCAACGGCCTCACGGACCACGACATCAAGCTCGCCAAGGCCATGGAAAAGGCGGCGGCGCGCAGGGCCGATTGAATAGCAGGCAGAGGTCACCATATGTTTATGCGACCTTGGAAAGGGCATCGACAGGATGAACGGAATGGATGACATCAAGTACGGGGAGATCCTGCTGCCTGGTGACGAAGAGACACAGCAGCGCCAGGAGAAGGCCGTACGCAGCAAGTTCTGGCCGACCTTGCGCAAGGCGGCACGCTATATCCCCTTCTCCCGCGACGTGGTGGCGGCTTTTTATTGCGCGATGGATCCGCTGACGCCGACGCGCGTGCGCGGCATTCTGCTCGCCGCTCTCGGCTATTTCGTCATGCCGGTCGACATCATCCCGGACTTCTTTGCCGTCATCGGCTATTCGGACGACGCGGCGGTGCTGGCGCTTGCCTTCAGCATGATCAGGGGGCACATTCGCCAGGAACATTATGATGCCGCCGACAGGGCTTTGGCGAGCGAGCAGGACGCGGCGAAAAAGGCGTGATTTTTGCTTCGCAGGTCCTCCTCGGATTCCTGCCGGGTTTCCAGACGTTTATGAAGCCTCTCTGATTTTAGAGAGGTCAAATTCTTGCCTGAATCTTTCTGTCTTAAATCGATCCCGTAGGATGGTTTCCGCCATCCGGGTTTTCCAACTCTTCCTGATGCATTTTAGTCCCGGCGTGGCACTTGAATTGAAAAGACACAGACCAGGGGCGATCTTGCCTCCGTTGACGGTTTGGTAACCTAAATAAAGTCAAAATAGGGCAGCTCACGAGCATAGGCGTGCGTTTTTCGAATCGCCTCGAGCTCTGGACCGCAAGAAATCGGCAGGAAACCATGTTTGTAAAAAGCTTCGCAATCGCCCTCTCGCTCGTTCTGGCCGGCACCGGCATTGCATCTGCGGAGACAAAGCCCAAGAAGCAAACCGCTGCGACGCAGACCAAGGCTCAGCCTGCGGCACCGTCGCCGTCCGCGCCTACGCTCATTCAGCAGTTTGGTGACTGGGGCGCCTATTCCTACCAGTCCGCAAGCGGCAAGGTGTGCTATGTCCTGTCGGTGGCAAAGACAAAGACACCGGCAACCGGCATCGACCATGGCGACAACTTCTTCATCGTCACCCAGCGTCCCGGACAGAACATCTCCTACGAACCGCAGGCGATGATGGGTTATCCGCTCAAGGAAAACTCCAAGGTCAATGTCACGATCGACAAACAGACCTTCGTGATGTTCACCAAGGACAAGGCCGCCTGGGTCGAGAACGCCGCGCAGGAGCCGGCATTGGTCGCGGCACTGAAGTCCGGCCATTCGCTCGGCATCACGGCGACCTCAAAGAAGGGCACCGGAACGTCCTACACCTATTCGCTGAAGGGTGTGACCGCTGCGCTGAAGCAGATCGAAAGCTGCAAGTAAGCATGGCTGCCGGCCGATCACGGTAATGTGATCGATGCCCCGAGCAGATGCAAGACAGAAAGATGCAACGAGGCTGGCCGCAAGGGGCCGGCCTTTTGCTTTTGACGAAGAGGGATGACGCGGCGCGAAATTAGTGCTAAAGGCCGCGCGATAAGCGGTGAGTTTGCAATTTTCTTGCCCCGCCACCAGATGAACCTTCTGATTTTAGTGCCTTGCCCGCGCCCGCAGCTTTCCGGCTTTTGGGGGCATCGCCGATATGAACCGTTGGAACGATGCTATGTCCATGACCGATGTCATAACCCCATCCAGGCTGAAGCCCATGCCGCTGTCGAAGCCGGTTGAGCTTGCGCCCAAGCCTTCGCTGATCGGCCTGACGCGCGAAGAGATGGCTGCGGCGCTGCGCGAAAAGGGTGTGGCCGACAAGCAGATCAAGATGCGCGTCAGCCAGCTCTGGAACTGGATTTATGTGCGCGGCGTCTCCGATTTCGATGCCATGGCGAATGTCTCCAAGGACATGCGCGAAATGCTGAAAACGCATTTCACCATTGCCCGGCCCGAGATCGTCGAGGAACAGGTTTCCAACGACGGCACCCGAAAGTGGCTGCTGCGTTTCCCGCCGCGCGGTGCCGGCCGGCCGGTCGAGGTCGAGACCGTCTATATTCCTGAAGAAGGCCGGGGCACGCTCTGCATCTCCAGCCAGGTCGGCTGTTCGCTCACCTGTTCCTTCTGTCACACCGGCACACAGCGCCTGGTGCGCAATCTGACGGCCGAGGAAATTCTCTCGCAGCTGCTTCTCGCGCGCGACCGTCTCGGCGATTTCCCGGATCGCGAGGCACCGCAGGGTACGATCATGCCGGCGGAAGGCCGCAAGGTCAGCAATATCGTCATGATGGGCATGGGCGAGCCGCTCTATAACTTCGACAGCGTCAAGCAGGCGCTTCTGATCGCGTCCGACGGTGACGGCCTGTCTCTGTCGAAGCGACGTATCACTCTGTCGACGTCTGGTGTCGTGCCGGAAATCTATCGCACCGGCGAAGAGATCGGCGTCATGCTGGCGATTTCGCTGCACGCCGTGCGCGACGACTTGCGCGACATGCTGGTGCCGATCAACAAGAAATATCCGCTCAAAGAGCTGATGGATGCCTGTCGCGCCTATCCTGGACTCTCGAATGCGCGGCGCATCACCTTCGAATATGTGATGCTGAAAGGCGTCAACGACAGCCTCGAAGATGCCAAGGGCCTGATCCAGCTGCTGAAGGGCATTCCCGCCAAGATCAACCTGATCCCCTTCAATCCCTGGCCGGGCACGAACTACCAGTGTTCGGACTGGGAGCACATCGAGAAATT
>JAGWJK010000630.1 GCA_028865845.1 Rhizobiaceae bacterium | reverse complement strand
ATTTGCAGGATTTGAAAATGTCCATCAAGCGTTATGGCACGGGCCAGACGGGTGCGGGTGGTAAGCCGTTGCCTTTCGCGCGCGCCGTCGAAGCCAATGGCTGGCTCCATGTCTCGGGCCAGGTCGCCATGGAAAATGGGGAGATCATCGAGGGCAATATCATCCCTCAGACCCATAAGGCGATCGGCAATCTCATCGCCATTCTTAAAGAGGCGGGTTACGGCGTCGAACATGTCGTCCGCGTCGGCGTCTGGCTCGACGATCCGCGCGATTTCTGGACCTTCAACAAGATCTATCAGGAATATTTCGGCGAGCATCCGCCGGCGCGCGCCTGCGTGCAGTCTTCGATGATGGTCGACTGCAAGGTGGAAATCGACTGCATCGCCTACAAGGCGCCGGAGGCGTAAGCCGGTCAAGGGGAAGCGTTCTTGGATATCTTCGCGACACTGCAGGAGGAGAGGGCGCGGTTTTCGCAGTCGGAAAACCGCATTGCCGATATCCTTCTCAACGATTTCGAATTTGCGGTGAACGCTTCCATCATCGAGCTGGCGGGCAAAGCCGATGTCTCGCCGCCGACGGTCACCCGCTTCTGTCGGCGTCTCGGCTGCGAGAGCTTCTCCGACTTCAAGGTGCAGCTCGCCCGCACCGCTTATATCGGCGTGCGCTATATCAAGCCCGAGCCGAAGAGCACGGCACCCGCCGATGTCGCCCAGGACATCATCACCAAGGCGCAGAACGCGCTTTTCCTTCTGCACCAGTCGCTGGACATAGAGGCGATCGAACGGGCGTCCGTCCGGCTTGCTGGCGCTGAGATGATCTATGCCTTCGGTTCCGGCGGCAATTCCTCGATGATCGCCAGCGAGCTGCAGAACCGGCTCTTCCGCCTTGGCCTGCGCATCACCGCCAGCTCCGATCACAGCATGCAGCTGATGATGGCTGCCGCCGCCAAGCCGGCGGACGTGCTGATCGGCTCGTCGTTTTCGGGGCGCAATGCCGAGCTGGTGCGCGCCTTCACGCTCGCCCGCGAAAACAAGGTGCCGACGATCGCGCTCACCCAGCGCGGTAGTCCGGTCGCAAATGCCGCCGAGATCACCGTTCCGATCGACCTGCCTGAGGGCAACAATATCTACAGGCCGACCTCGACACGCATCGCCTACCTGGCGGTGGCCGACATTCTTGCGAGCCTGGTCGCCTATCGCATCCAGCCGCAGGCAACCGTGACGCTGCGCCGGATCAAGCATCAACTCGTCGCCCACCGCGACGGCGCCGACGACCGCCAGCTTCTCGGCGACTGACATCCATCAAGGGGGGACATCATGACCAGAACCGTCGCTATCGTCACCGGAGCTGCCGGCGACATCGGTCGCGTTATCGCGCGGCGGCTGGCCGCCGATCATGACGCGGTGCTGCTGGTCGATATCGATGCCGAGGCCGTTCGAAAGGTGGCGGCGGATCTGGGGCCCGCGGATCGCTTCGTCGCACTGCAGGTCGATGTCACCAACGATGCCTCCGTCGCCGCCATGGCAAAGGCTGCAGCCGAGCTGGGCGTGGTGAAGACGCTGGTCAACAATGCGGGTGCCGCCCGCGCCGTCAGCCTGCACGACACGACGCCCGATATCTGGCGCGCCGACAATGCGCTCAATCTCGAAGCGGCTTTCCTCTGCTTTCGCGCCGTCGAGGATATGCTGAAGGCATCGAAGGGATCGCTGATCAACATCGCATCGGTCAACGGCATGGCCGTCTTCGGGCATCCGGCCTACAGCGCCGCCAAGGCCGGCCTGCTGCATTTCACCCGCCTAGTTGCCGTCGAATACGGCAAGTTCGGCATCCGCGCCAATGCGGTTGCGCCCGGCACCGTGCGCACGCAGGCCTGGGAGGCGCGCGCCCGCGCCAATCCCGACGTCTTCGAGGAGGCGCGCCGCTGGTATCCGCTGCAGCGCGTCGTCGATCCCGAGGATGTCGCCAATGCCGTCGCGTTCCTCGCCGGCCCGCTCGCCGCCGCGATCTCGGGCGTATGCCTGCCGGTCGATTGCGGCCTGACGGCGGGGCAGGCGGAGCTCGCCCACACATTCTCCCAGTCCGATCACTACTAAACTCCGATCACGACTGAACTCCGATCACGACCCAACAATACCAAAGAGGGAAGACATGCAGCCGGCTACCTATCATCTCGAAAACACCTGGAGCCCCGACGGCGGTCCGAACGGCCGCCTCACCTTCACGCTTTTCAACCTCTCGGATGAACCGCTCGCCGATTTCCGCCTCGCCTATACCTCGCTCACCCGCGTCATCGATCCGGACGCCTGCGACAATGCCGTCTTCCAGCGCCGCAATGCCAATTTCCACGAGTTTTCGCCGCCAGCCGGCCTGTCGCTTGCCTCGGGCGAAAGCTGGACCTTCAGCGTCTACGGCCTCAACCGCGTCGCCAAGCACTGCACCGATGGCGCCAAGTCGGCCTATGTGACGCTGGCCGACGGCAAGCATGTTACTGCCTCCGTCACTGATCTGCTGCTCGAAGGCCGCGTCAGCGCGCCGCCGCCGGTGCTTTTGCCCGAGGGCAAGCTCGATCTGCCCTTCGCCATCCAGCCCTGGCCGGCGACGATCGAGCTGACCGCCGGTGAAGGCTTTCCGGTCGTGCTCTATCCCGCTGAGGGCACCGACGGCACGAGCATCAAGGCGCTGCGGACGGCACAGGCGCTGTTCCAGCGGCTGTTTCCTGCCAACCACACGCCCTTCAGCCTGATCGCCGCGCCGCAGGGCAAGGCCCTGCGCTTCGTCGAGCAGCCGGCGCTGGCGAAGGAGGCCTATCAGCTGAGTTTCGCCGCGGAGGTGGTCACGCTTGCCTATTCGTCCGCCGCCGGCCGCCAATACGGGCTGGTGACGCTGGCGCAGCTTCTCGACGGCGCCCGCCGCGAGCCCGGCAAATTCCACTTCCCCGCAGCGGGCACGATCGCCGACCAGCCGCGCTATGGCTGGCGCGGCTGCCATCTCGATGTGTCCAGGCAATTTCACCCGACTGAGGATGTCTGCCGGCTGATCGATATCCTCGCCTGGTTCAAGCTCAATATCTTCCACTGGCACCTGACCGATGATGAAGCCTGGCGGCTGGAGATCAAGGCCTATCCGCAGCTGACCTCCACCGGCGTGCTGCGCGGCCCAGATGAGCCGCTTCTGCCGCAGCTCGGCAATGCCGCCGAGCCGGTCGGCGGCTTCTATACGCAGGATGATGTCCGCCTGATCGTCGCCCATGCCGCCGCGCTCCGCGTCGAAGTGGTGCCGGAAATCGATATTCCCGGCCACAGCACGGCGGCGCTTGCCGCCCTGCAGGAGCTGACCGACGGGCAGGAAGCGCCGGAGAGCTATCACTCCGTCCAGGGCTTCCCGAACAACGCGCTCAACCCGGCCATCGAGCTGACCTACGATTTCCTCGGCAAGGTATTCGATGAAATGGTCGCGCTTTTCCCCTCCGAATATATCCATATCGGCGGCGACGAGGTGGCCAACGGCTCCTGGCTCGCATCGCCCTTGGCGCGCAAGCTGATGGAACGCGAAGGCATTTCCGGCACCTTCGCCCTGCAATCCTATTTCCTGAAGCGCATCAAGGCGATGCTGACGGCACGCGGCCGCAAGCTCTCCGGCTGGAACGAAGTCGCCCATGGTGGCGGTGTCGATCCCGAAGGCAGCCTGCTGATGGCCTGGGAAAAGCCCGAGGTCGGCATCGAGCTCGCGCGCGAGGGCTACGATGTGGTGATGACGCCCGGGCAGGCCTATTATCTAGACATGGTGCAGGCGGAAGCCTGGCAGGAGCCGGGCGCGAGCTGGGCCGGCACTGTGCCTCCGGCCCATACCTATGCCTACGAGG
>JAGWJK010000629.1 GCA_028865845.1 Rhizobiaceae bacterium | reverse complement strand
CGCGCGGGGTCTACAACAAGGCCGAGTACGAGCATCAGCGCCGCCACATGATGCAGGAGTGGTCAAATCTCGTGGACGCCTGGGTTGTCGGCCAGAAATATGTGCCCACGCTCCTTCCGCCGACGATCAACCTCTTGGAGTTGGAGCCTAGTGTTTGACGGGTCGCGTGCGGCGCAGGTTTACATCTGGCGTCGGCGCGCGGCTGAGGGTCTTCGCCTGCGACGCTCGACGTCGCGCGTCGAGCCAGGCTTCGACCTCGCCAAGATCCCAGACGACGCAGCGCGCCGTCAGGTAGAAGCGTTGAGGAAACTCTCCACGCTGCTCCATTTCGTAGATCGTACTGTCGGCGAGCGGTACGATTTCCCGTAATTGCTGCTTCCGCACTGTTCGTTTGCTTGGGGAGTTTTCCGCCTTGCTCATCATCTCAATCCTCAACCTTCGTCACTGACCGCGATAACAAGCGATAGTTGGCGAAGATTGGAAGAGGTTTGGCGGCGTAGTAGTGGAAAGACTTGTCGCGGCGTACTGTGGCGTAGCCGCGTAATCGGGGCTCGACGGCAAATGCTCCGCCGAGCCCAAATCATCAGACCGCGACGAAGTTGACCGCGGCAAGTTGGCCAAAGGGGAAGTCCTGAAGTGGGCCGGCCGCCTTGAGCGATCCGAGGTCGCGGATGAAGAAGCCGATCCGTTCGAGAAGCTTGCGCACCTCGTCCTTCGCCGCCTGGTCATCGCCAGAGATGAAGAGGACGCGCTTTCCGCCGCTGGCTTCCGGGTCTTGGATCACCGCCGAATTGACGTGATTGAAGGCTTTGACGACTTTCGCGCCGCTGGCGAGTTCGGCGACGATCGCGCTCGATGCGCGGCCGCCGATGTCGATCGGCTTGACGCCGTACTGCGCGAGCGGGTTGGTCGGGTCCTTCGCCTCGGGCGAGTTCGGATCGATGTAATCGAGCGCATTCGTCGCGTCGATCAGGATGCGACCGTCCCATGCGGGAGCTGCCGCCAGCATTTCCTTTAGAGGCATCCAGGGCGTTGCAAGCACGACGATGTCGGCCTTGAACGCTTCAGACACCGGCGCTGCCGAAATGTTTGCGCCGAGCGCCCGTGTCAGGTCGGCGAGCGTTTCAGGTCCACGGCTGTTCGCGATCATCGCGGGGATGTCGTTCTTGGCGAACGCCGCCGCGATCGCGGAGCCCAAGCGTCCCGCGCCGATAATTCCGATGCTCATCGATAATTCCTTCTTTGATGAACTGGCATTGGGTTGCACCCCGCTGCGAGCCCACAGGGACGGTCGGATGCCAGTCCCTGTGGGTGTCCGCGAGGGCGCCGATCTCAGACGGTGGCGGTCTGAGCTGCTCGCGGCGCCGGCGGCTGAGGGGCGTTAGGATTGACCTCCTTGGCGAGTGCGTAGGCGCGCTGCGTCGCCGGCCGAGCCGCGATAGTGTCGAGCCAGCGCTCAACGTGCGGGTAGTCGTCGATCTCCTGAGAGAGCAGCGTGTACGGAGCCACCCACGGGTAGGCGGAAATATCGGCGATGGTGT
The DNA here is from genome assembly GCA_028865845.1 of Rhizobiaceae bacterium. GTDB lineage: Bacteria > Pseudomonadota > Alphaproteobacteria > Rhizobiales > Rhizobiaceae > Rhizobium. The sequence continues at coordinate 2,336 of JAGWJK010000629.1, read as the reverse complement.
AATCCTCGCCGGCAAGGAACGGGCGATCCGCGAGGCGCTTGTTGAGGACGCCGTACAAGCGTGCGGTTTCTTTCGTAAACCGGTCGATCGCGAGCGGGATCTGTTCTGAGGCTCCGCGGCGGAAGAAGACCTGCTGTCCTGCCATCGGCCCGAGACCGCCGACCTGCCAGAACAGCCACTGCATAACTTCGACTCTGCCGCGGGCGTCCGCAGGAATGAAGCGTCCGATCTTGTCGGCGAGATAGACGAGGATCGCCCCAGACTCGAAGATTGAAATCGGCGCACCGCCACCGGTGGGGTCGTGATCGACGATCGCGGGGATTTTGTTGTTCGGCGCGATCCGAAGGAAATCTTCGGAAAACTGTTCGTTCTTGGTGAGATTGATTTGGCTGACCTGATAAGGCAGCCCGGATTCCTCCAGGAAAATTGCGATCTTGTGACCGTTCGGCGTGGTCCAGTAGTGGTAGTCGATCATGGTTCGCCTCTCGTGCGCTCGCACGCCTCCGTTTGGAGGCGCGCTTCAGGTTGATGTTGAGGTTGATGTCAGGCGCCCGCGCGAGCACTCGCGAGGCTATCGAGGACCGGGAACAGGTCTGACGGGTCGGGGCGCTTCGTGTAGTCGGGGTTGACCTCAGCGTAAGCGATCACACCATCTCGACCGATTACGTATCGAGCCGGCATCGGCAGGGTCCACGACTCCTCGCCGTTGACCTTCGACAGGTCGATGCTCGCCATGTTCTTGTAGAAATTTACCATCTCTTCCGAGAGCTGCCACCGCAGGCCGAACTTCTCCGCGAGTTCGCCCTTGAAGTCCGTCAAGATCGGGAAGCCGAGGTTATTGTCTCGCTCCGATTTCCGGCTGTTCGGTGCGGTCTGCATCGAGATCGCGACGAGCGACGCGCCTCGCGCTTCGATCTCGGAGCGCGTTTCTTCTAGCGCTTGGAGATCGAGGTTGCAGTACGGGCACCAAACGCCGCGATAGAACGTGACCACCAGCGGCCCTTTGGCCAGCAACTGGCGCGAGGAGACGGCCTTGCCATCAGGATCGGGAAGCGTGAAGTCCGGAGCGGTGTCGCCGGCTTTCAGCGCGCGACCGGCCTGGCCCGTCGCGATCAGCTCCTCCGTCGATCGGTGGAGAATTTCGAGGACGGCGGCTGGGAATTTCCCAGATCCGATCAGCTTATCGGTGAAGGCATCCAATTTTTCTTGCAGGCGCATCATTCTTCTCCAAGCCACCCCTGTGGCGACGGAGACGAAAATGGTCTTTCAAGAAATGGATGAGAAGGCGAAGGAAATGACTATTATAAATACAGTTTCTGCATAAATCGCCGCTATGAAGCTCTAATCCTGGGCTCCTTCCTGCCAAGGGTATTCGCGGTCGAGTTCGCGGACCTGAGCCGCAATGAAATCTGCAAAGGCCCGCGCCGAAGCCTTTGATGCACGTCCGCCCGGTAGGATGACGTTGATGACAGACGAACCAATTTCCCAATCTGGGAGGACCCTGACCAGGGTGCCGGCCTCTAGTTCCGCACGAACGCTTCCTTGCCCGGTCGAGTAGATCCCAAGCCCGGCGACCGTTGCGGAGGCCGCAGCCTCGGTAGCGTTGATGACGAAGCGCCCATGAACTCGGACGGACGTCTGCTTGCCGGCTTTCCGGAACGACCAGGCCTCTGAGGTTCTGCTCGCAGGTCCTACAATCAGGCTGTGCTCGGCCAGGTCGGAGGGGACCGATGGCGTCCCGACTCGCGCGAGGTAGGACGGCGCCGCGACGAGCACGCGGTGAACCGTACCGATCTTGCGTGCCACAACGGCGCTGTCGTCGAGCGTGCCAATCCGGATCGCTACGTCAACCGAGTCGCCAATGAGGTCATGGCGCGCGTCGTCGAGGGCGAACTCGATGCGCAGCTTCGGGTGCTGGTCGGCAAATTTCCCAAGCCTCGGCATGATCGTGCGAGAGGCGAATACGGGCGACGCCGCGACTCGTAGGGTGCCGCGCAGTTCGCCGGTTCCTCGTGCGGCGTGGTCCGCCTCGTCGAGCGCGGCGAGGATCGCCTCGCAGCGCGCCAGGTAGTCAGCTCCCGCTTCCGTGAGCGTGACAGCTCGCGTGCTACGCAACAGTAGCGCCACGCCGACCTGCTTTTCCAAAGCTGCCACGATTCTGGATGCGGTCGGCTGAGTTAGGCCCATTTCTCGCGCAGCTACAGAGAAGCTGCCGCTGCGCGCGACCCGCACAAAAAGCTGCATGGAGGTGAAGCGATCATTCATACAGAAACCGTATTTAAGAAAGTCATTTTTTCAGACTACCGCGAAGGATCGCATAAGCCAATCTATGAGAG
>JAGWJK010000628.1 GCA_028865845.1 Rhizobiaceae bacterium | reverse complement strand
CGGTTCGGCCTGGCTGGCATTTCTTGCGGCAGTGGTGGTCTCCATTCTGTTTTCGCAATTGTTGGCGCTGATGACGCTGCGGTTTTCGGCGGACTTCATCGTCGCCGGCCTCGGCATCAATCTTCTTGCCGGCGGCGTCACGCTTTTCATCCTCGAATGGTTCTACGAGAGCCCCGGCGGCCTTCGCCCGATCACCTTTCCGGACCTCTGGCATGTGCCGCTCGGCGCCTTGTCGATGATCCCGATTCTCGGGCCGGCTTTGGAGGGGCAGAGCATCATCGTCATCATCGCGCTTCTCGCCGTGCCGGCAAGCTATGCGTTTCTGTACCACACGCCGACCGGCACGTATCTGCGCGCCGTCGGCGAGGATGAACATGCGGCACGCTCTGCCGGCATTCGCGTCGGCGGCATGAAAGCGCTGGCGGTCGCCATCAGCGGATTGTTCTCCGGTCTTGCCGGTGCTCAACTCGCAATGGACCAGCTGCATTTCTTCCTGCCGAACATGACGAGCGGGCGCGGCTTCATCGGGCTGGCTGCGACGCTGTTCGGCAGCGGCCTGCCATGGATGACGGCCGCCGCCTCCTTCCTGTTCGGCTTTTTCGGCGCCCTGGGCGACCGGCTGCAGGCGTTCAACATACCCTCGGAATTCATCCTGATGCTGCCCTACGTCGCGGCAATCCTCGGCCTCACTTTGGCAAGATGGCGGGCCTATGTTCGCGCCAAGCCTGGAAAAATTGGGGGACATTCAAAATGAGCAGGCCCATCATCCTAGACTGCGATCCCGGCAACGACGACGCGCTCGCGATCCTCGTGGCGCTTGGACATGCCGATCTTGAACTGAAGGCGGTGACGACAGGCGCCGGTCATCTCGCCGGCGATCGTACTGCACGCAACGCCGCCATTACGGTGGCGGTATCAGGCAGGAACGTTCCGGTTGCCGCAGGCGCAACGGTGCCGCTGGTGCGCGAGCGGATGATTGCCGGCGTACTCGATCTTCACTCCGCCCTCGATCCCGAGCGGCCCGAACTCGACGCCGTTGTGCTCGACAGCAGGCATTCCGCCGATGTCATCGCCGACTGCGTGCGGCAAGGCGTCGGCACCGTCGTGACGACCGGCCCGCTCACCAATCTCGCCATGGCGCTGCGCCGCCATCCCGACATTTCCGGCCACATCGAGCGCATCGTCACGCTCGGCGGCGCCTGGGGTCTCGGTAACAAGACCGCAGCGGCGGAGTGGAACATGTTGTGCGATCCCGAGGCGGCTTCCATCGTCTTTGGCGCCGGCATTCCGATCACGCTGATCCCCGTCGACGCTGCGGCGCAGGCGGGGATCAGCGATGGGCTGATCGCACGCGTCGAGGCTATCCCCAGAGCCATCGGCACTTTTGCTGGCGAACTGATGCGCTCGCTGGTTTCGACCTTCCGCGCCGGTCTATTCGGGCCGTATCGCATGCCGCTCAACGATCCCGTCGCGCCGCTTGTGGCGGCGGATCCGACGCTTGCCCGCATCGTTCCGGCGCGGGTCGATGTGGAGCTTGCCGGTCGTTTTACCTATGGGCGCACGGTCATCGATTTCGCCGGAAAATCCGGCATGCCCGCCAACGCAGACATCGTCGTTTCGCTCGACGAGACGAGAATTCACGACAGGCTGGTCGAAGCACTCCTGCGACTGGCCGAACAGAAATTATCTTGAAAGGAAACATCAATGACTAAGAAACGCCGCATCCTGATCGCCGGAGAATCCTGGACGGTCCACTCCATCCACCAGAAGGGCTTCGACAGCTTCACCACCACCGAATATGCCGAGGGCGTGAAGTGGCTGAAGGAGGCGCTGGAAAGCGGCGGGTGGGATGTGACCTACCAGCCGTCGCATGTGGCGGCGCGCGATTTCCCTTTCGATGCCGCGGGCCTGTCTGCCTATGATTGCGTGATGCTAAGCGACATCGGCGCAAACACCCTCCTGCTGCATCCCGACACTTTCTCCAAATCGCGCGTGCTGCCCGATCGTCTCGATGCCATCAGGGACTATGTTCTTGCCGGCGGCGGCCTAGTGATGGTCGGCGGCTATCTGACCTTCCAGGGCATCGAGGGCAAGGCGCTCTATCACGGGACGGCGGTCGAGGACGTGCTGCCCGTGATTATCGAAGCCGGTGACGACAGGGCGGAGCGTCCGCAGGGCGTCGCTCCTGTCGTGACCGACAAAGAACATGGCATCGTGCGCGGTCTTGCTGTGGATTGGCCGGTGCTTCTCGGGTACAACCGGGTAACGCCAAAGCCGGAGGGGCAGGTCATTGCCAAGGTGGGCGACGATCCCCTGATCGTTGCCGGCAGTTTCGGCAAGGGGCGTTCCGTGGCCTTCACCTCGGATTGCGGTCCGCATTGGGCGCCGCCGCCTTTCGTCGAATGGGAAGGTTATGCGCCGCTTTGGCGGCAGATCGCCGAATGGGCCGCAGGGGAGTAGCATGGTCAGCCTGAATGTCATGCGATGGGGCGAACGGAACGCGGCAAGAACCGTGGTTGCCCTGCACGGAATTACCGCCAATGCCGGCGCGATGACCGAGCCGGCACGCCTTCTCGCCGCGCGCGGCTGGGCTTTCACCGCCGCTGATATGCGCGGCCACGGCGAGAGCAGTCGCGGCGACGGCGATTTTTCGTTCGACAGCCTGCTGGCCGATTTCGGCGAGAACCTGCCGCTCGAACCCGATGTACTGATCGGGCACTCCTTCGGCGGCACGCTGGCGCAACTCGGCGTGCTGAAGGGCATCCTCCGGCCGAAGTCGCTGCTGCTTGAAGATCCGGTCTCCCATTTTGCCGATAAGGCAACGCCGAAAGCGATGCTCGACTGGGACGAAGCCAATCTTCCGCATGATATCGAGGGCCTTCTCAAGCTCAATCCCGGCTGGTCGCGCCGGGATGCCGCCTGGAAGCTCGTCTCGCTGCAACAGCTCGATTTCAACGATGCGCGCGCGGCCTTCTCCGGAAACGCGCCCTGGGACCTGCGGGCGCGGGCAAAGGAGATCGCCGATCGCCTGCCGACCGTCTGGGTGCTGCCGGCGCAAAGCCGGTTCGTGCCTCCGGAGGATACCGAGCGCCTGATCCGCGAGGTCGGCGCCCGCAACATCGTCGTCATGCCGGGCGCCGGTCACAGCATTCACCGCGATGCGACCGAAACCTTCGTGGATATCGTCGAGAAGCTCGGAACAGGGACATGGTTCGCATGAGCGAAGAAGGGGATTTCGTCTTCCATTTCGGCGGGCATGCGCCGCATCTCACCGTGCGGCCCGAAGAAGCCTTCACGGTGTTCACCGAGGATTGTTTCTCCGGCAAGCTTACCGCCGTGGACGGCAAACCGCGCGAAGTCGCGCCCTATCCGAAGGTCAATCCGCTGACCGGGCCAATTGCCGTCGAGGGCGTCAAGGCCGGCGACATCGTTGCCATCCACCTGCTTTCGCTTGATTCCGCCCGTGACTGGGGCGTGGCGACGATATCCCCTGATTTCGGGCTGCTCTCCGGCACCCGTGCCAATCCCAACCTGCAGATCCCACAGGACGAGCGGGTCTGGATATGGACCTTCGACGAGGACCGCGCTTCGCTTTCGACGCCGTCGGCAGACGGCCGGATATTGCGCGCGCCCTACAGGCCCTTTCATGGCACGATCGGCGTCGCGCCGGCGCATGGTGAGGTGCGTCTCGGCGTCGTGCCCGGAGATTTCGGCGGCAATCTCGACATTCCCGATCTTGGTCCGGGCGCTACGCTGTATCTGAAAGCCAATGTCGACGGCGGCCATCTCTATATCGGTGACGGGCACTATGCGCAGGGCGACGGCGAAATTGCCGGCACGGCGATCGAGGGCGCCTTCGACACGACCCTGGTCGTCGGCCGGCTTCGCCCCGAGGAGGGGTT
>JAGWJK010000627.1 GCA_028865845.1 Rhizobiaceae bacterium | reverse complement strand
CGCGCGCATGGCGATGAAACAGCTTGATGCCGACATCCTGCTCGAGCGCGCTGACCTGGCGACTGATGGCGGATTGGGACAAGTGCAGCTTGTCGGCTGCGTGCGTGAATGAACCCGCTTCAGCAGCCGCGTGAAAGATCCGCAGCTTGTCCCAGTCCAATGGCATTCCGTTCCCCCTCATTGGCTGCGTCACTCCGCAGCCACGGCGACGGGCAACTGCCCGGTCAAGTAACGTTCCACCTCGAGCGCCGCCATGCAGCCCATTCCGGCCGCGGTGATCGCCTGCCGGAAGGTATCGTCGGTCACGTCGCCGGCGGCGTAGATGCCTTCGACGTTGGTCGCCGTCGAATCCGGTGCGGTCCAGAGGTAGCCATTTTCCTTGAGCTTCAGCTTGCCCTTGAAGAGTTCGGTTGCCGGCGCATGGCCGATTGCCACGAAAACGCCATCGATGGCGATATCGCTGATCGTGCCGGTGCGGACATCGCGCAGGCGCGCGCCGGAAACCGAGGCGGGCATCGGCGGCTTGGCCGGGGTACCGGTGATTTCCGCGACTTCCGTGTTCCACAGGACCTTGACGTTCGGCTTGGCGAACAGCCGCTCCTGCAGGATCTTTTCGGCGCGGAAGGAGTCACGACGATGCACGACCATCACCGACTTTGCGATGTTGGACAGATAGAGCGCTTCCTCCACGGCGCTGTTGCCGCCGCCGACCACGATGACGTCCTTGTTGCGATAGAAGAAACCGTCGCAGGTGGCGCAGGCGGAAACACCGAAGCCCTGGAAATGCTGCTCGCTCTCGATGCCGAGCCACTTTGCCTTGGCGCCGGTTGCGATGATCAGCGTATCGGCCGTCCAAACCTGGCCGCTATCGGTGCGGGCAACGAAAGGCCGCTGGTTGGTGTCGACTTCGGTCACGAGGTCGTTGACGATCTCGGCGCCGACATGCTGAGCCTGCAGCAGCATCTGCTCCATCAGCCACGGACCCTGGATCGGGTCGGCAAATCCGGGATAGTTTTCGACATCCGTCGTGATCATCAACTGGCCGCCCTGTTCGAGGCCGGCGATCAGGACCGGCTTCAGCATGGCGCGAGCGGCATAGACGGCAGCCGTGTAGCCGGCAGGGCCGGAGCCGATGATGAGCACCTTGGTGTGACGGGCGAGCATAGTAGAAGTCCTTTCAATCTCAGCGCTTCGGAAACAGCGGCTTCAGAATGGGCAAAGCAGGCGATTTCACGATCCGCTGACCCATTTATGATTGCCGCATGCATTTATTCAAGGGCAGCCTTGCATTACTAACAGGGCAAATCCGCTTTGTGTAAGATTCGGTTACGCCGGGGAAACTTTCTTGCGTATTTCTCCGCTTTATATAGAAGCTGGCGAGGGGGAATTAAAGAAAGGCAATGAAAGTGCTGCGGGCTGAACTCGACGCCATCGATATCAAGATATTGCGGGAACTGCAGCGCGACGGTCGCATGACCAATGTCGAACTCGCCGATCGAGTCGGAATCTCGGCGCCACCCTGTCTGAGGCGGGTTCGCAAGCTGGAAGAAGCCGGCGTCATCGAAGGCTACCATGCCATGCTCAACAGCCCGAAGCTCGGCTTCGATCTCGTCGCATTCTGCATGGTCGGCCTCAAGCATCAGTCGGAAGCCAATCTCAAGGCATTCGCAAGCGCCACCGCCGAATGGCCGCTTGTGCGGCAAGCGTGGATGGTGTCGGGCGACAGCGATTTCCTCCTTCATTGCGTCGCGGAAAATCTCACCCGGTTTCAGGACTTCGTCATCGAGGTGCTGACGGCGAACGAGCATGTCGATACGGTACGCACCATGCTGACCATCCGGCAGGTGAAGAAACTCGGGCTCGTGGAGCTGTAGGCCATGGCGGATCGCCCCTGGCATCGGTCGTTGATCAAGACGGGCGCGCGCCTGCTGCTCGGCGGTTCGCGCGGGCATGCGCAAGACTGGTTTCCGGGTCTCAATATCGTCCAGAAGAACGGCATCGGGGAAGTCTATTACCACCGCGCCAAGGTCGCCGACCTGTCGGACCCAGACCGTCTGCGGCAGCGGTCGGGCGAGACCATCTTCATCATCGGTTCAGGGCCATCGATCCGTAACTGCGATCTGACCGGAATCGGGAAGAACAGCGCGATCCTGCTCAACGGCGCGATCTCGCTGATCGGAGACGAGATCGCCGCGCCTCTCGCAATCGCTATCGAGGATGAACGCTTCGTCTGGCGGCACTCGGCAATGATGCGGCGGAAGATCATGCCCGGCATGATCTGTTTGTTTTCGGTCGCGGTGTTGCGAGCGCTGTGTGAACTCGACAGCCACTGGCTTGGTGACAAGACGATCATCCTGATCAATGACGTGCGCAAACCCTATGGGGGGCGTCGCCGCTCCAACGATGCCGTCGGGCAGCTGGACTTCGTACGGCTGAACGCATCCGGATCGGCTGGTCTTTCCCTGGCGCCGGATCGCGGCGTTTTCCAGGGAGGCTCGGTTGCCATTTCGGCGCTGCAGTTTGCACTTTATTGCGCGCCGAAAACCGTCGGCTTCCTGGGCATCGACATTTCCAATGCCGGCGAGCCGCGCTTTTACGAAACTGGCGATCAAACGGCATTTTCCGGCATAGCGCGCGCCGAAGCACGCATTATCGAACATTTCGTCCTGGCGCGGGAAATCGCTGCCGAACGAGGTATAGATTTGGTCAACTTCTCGGCGGTTTCCGCCTTGCTCAATTATGGGTTCGGGTATGATCCGCGCTTTGCCTCGACGACCCCGGTCTGACTATCTCGCTGAGGGAAAGGGGTACCCATGCGCTGGCTGAAGCCCAAGGTCGCGGACGGCAAGAAGCTTGCAATCGATCCGCCGAAGCCGCTGCCTGGTCGCCATGGCGTCGCGATAGCGGCCTGCGTGAAGGACGAAGCCGGCTATATCGAGGAGTGGGTACGGTTCCACCGCGCCGTCGGCGTCAGGCACTTTTATATCTACGACAACGGATCGACGGACGAAACCTGCGCGGTTCTCCGTGGCCTCCTCGATGCCGAGGCTTTGACGATCATTCCTTGGGCGGGACGGATGCTGGATGCGGCAACGGGCACGCCGCTGAACGGTCAGGTCATCACCTTCGCACATGCGATCCTTAATTTCGGCGGCGCTTATCGCTGGATGGCTTTCATCGATGTCGACGAGTTTCTCCTGCCGAAGCAGGGGCGGACCATCGAGCAGGCGCTGGAGGCGATCGGCGATTTCCCCAACGTCTCGCTTCCCTGGCATATGTTCGGGACAAGCGGGCACAAGACGCGTCCGGCAGGGCCTCTGACATTGAACTATACGATGCGCGGAGCCGACCCGATGACGGAGAAGGACGATGTCAGGAATTTCAAATGCATCGTCGATCCCTGCGCGGTGACGGAAGTCAGCGTCCATCAGTTCCAGACCAAGGCTTTCGGCGATCTCACCGCCAATGATGCCGGGCAGCGGTTTAGCCGGCGGGCGCGGAAGTCGCGAGATTTCTATTCCAACCGCTTCCTGCAGCTCAATCACTACTACAGTAAATCCGAGGAGGAGCTGGCGGCCAAAGTGAACCGCGGCTGGGCTTACGACGCGTCGGCGGCAAAATATCGCGACAAGGTTCTGTCGGTCGTCCGCGCCATCGAAGAGGATTTGGTGTTGGACCGCGCGATGATCGATTTCATCGAACGCAATCACATCGATCTCGGATAGCGTCTTGCCTTAACGATTGACCCCGAGGAGCTGGCGATAGACCTCGCCGATGGCGGTCGCTTCCTTTTCCAGCGCGAATTCGCTGCGGACATGGCGCACGGCATTCTCGCCTTGCCGAAGTGTTTCCTCGGGATTGGCGAGATAGATACTGATCGCCTTGGTCAGGGCGTCACCATC
>JAGWJK010000626.1 GCA_028865845.1 Rhizobiaceae bacterium | reverse complement strand
CGCCTTGTCCAGCTGGTCGATCAATCCGTCCCAGATGGCGAGATAGTCCGCGCGTTCGGCTTCGCTCGCCGGCGTGCCGCGCTTCCAGGGCAGGTGCCAGTCGAGCAGCAGCCGTGCTTCCATCTTCATCGCCGTACGATCGAAATCGGGGACGTGGTGTACGTGACCGGGCGTGACTGGAATATCCTGGGGGATTTTCAGGCTGTGCAGATAAGCGAGGCAGCCGACGCTTGCCCGGTAACGCTCCGCAATCGGCTTGCCGTCCGGATCGAGCACGCCATCGGTTCCGAGATCTTCGATCAGCAGAAACCCTTGCTCGTAGTCGACCTGATAGATTTCCGGCGTCGCGAAGCCGTTCGCCCGCAGTGTTTGGTCGAGCGCGACGAAGGGATAGGCATCCACGGCAAGGTGCGCGACCTTGGCGTAGGGCTTGCCATCGAGAACGGCGGGTCCTTCCGGTGGACGCGGCCAATCCATCAGGATCAGCCGTTCGCTGCCATCGTCCGGAAAAATGGATTCGTAGGCCCGCGTCGAGGCATCGCCGGTCAGGAACCGCCTGCGCGCGTCGGCATAGCCGTGGGCATCGAGGAAGGCGCGGATGGCGAGCACGCGCTGAATACGGCCGAGCTGCCGCTCCGCAGCGGTGATCGTCACGCGACGGCCGTCGCCCTCATGGTCAAGGCGCAGGTCTATCCGGTCCTTCGGCAGTTCTCCCTCGGCCATTTCCGGCCATTCGACGAGGCAGATGCCGGTCTGCAGCGCCTCGTCGAAGCCGAGTTCAGCAAGCTCGCTCGCATCACCGAGACGATAGAGGTCGAAATGCGAAACGGGATAACGCAGCTCATAGGATTGCACGAGCGTGAAGGTCGGGCTCGGTACATCGAGCTCGGTGTCGTCGGCCATTGCCCGAAGGAAGGCGCGGGCGAGCGAAGACTTTCCGGCGCCGAGGTCGCCCGACAACGCAAGGCAGTCGCCGGCTTTCAGCGCCAGCGCCAAATCTTCGCCGAGGCGGGTTGTTGCCGCGTCGTCCGCCAGGAAAAGGGAGATGCTGGTTTCCGGAGACGTCATTCTGCTGCGAGGGAGTGCGGCAATTCGGCAGAGGGGATACGGCAGGTGACCGTCGTTCCCTTACCCGGTTGGCTTTCGATCGACACCTTGCCGTCATGCAGGCTGACGAAGCTTTCGACGATGGAGAGGCCGAGACCGGCGCCGCTGCGTTTTCCCCCCTTGCCGCTCGAGGCGAAGCGATGGAAGACGGTACGGATGATCTCTTCCGGAATGCCCGGTCCCTTGTCGGCGACCGAGAATACGAAGTCCGTGCCGTCGCGCGAGCATTTCAGCGAAATGATCGAACCTTCCGGGGCGAAATTGGCGGCATTGGTCAACAGTTTCAGGATGATCTGTTTCAGCCGCTGCTGGTCGGCAACGACGGTGCCGAGATGCGCGGGCACGGTGATTTCCAGCGTCACGCCGCTTTCTTGCATGCGGTCGGCAATCTGCATCGAGACTTCGTCGAGCAGGTCGTCCAGGGCAATCTCGGAATAGTTGAGCCGCATGATGCCGGCATCGACGGTCGCCAGATCGAGAATGTCGTTCACCAGCGTCAGAAGCACCGACGACGAGGTGGAGATGTGGTCGATATATTCTGCCTGCCGGTCGTTCAGCGACCCGATACCCGGCGTTTTCAACAGGTCGGTGAAGCCGATGATATTAGTCAGCGGCGACCGCAACTCGTAGGAAACGTGCTGGACGAAATCGTTCTTCAGTTCGTCGGCCTTCAGAAGCGCCTCGTTCTTTTCGGTGAGCGCCCGTTCCGCGCGCACGCTGTCCGTCTTGTTGACGAAGGTCAGCATGGTCTGCGCGTTCGGCAGCGGAATGACCGCATAGTCGAGAACGAGGTTGGAGTAGAGCTCTAGCGTGCCCTGTGACGACGGACGTTCGTCGTCGAAGCTGGTGATCTGCTCGGCGAAGCGCTTCCAGCCGTCCGGCCGGTCGTAGGATGAGGCGCAGGCCTCGGCAAGCGCCTGGATATGGGTGCCGGGTTTCGCTTCGGCCTCGGTGATGTTCCAGAGAATGCGGAAGGCCGGGTTGGAGAGGCGAATGCGGCCGTCCGGGCCGAAGACGGCAACGCCTTCGGAAAGATGATCGATCGTCTCGCCCTGCACCTTCACCAATGTGTTGTAACGGGTCTCGAGATCGACCTGTTCGGTCAGGTTTTCGAAGACCCATGTCGCGCCGCCCTGCGGATGCGCGGTCGCAAAGACGCGCAGGATCTGCCCGTTCGGCAGGTGCCAGAGGTCCGATTGCGTATCGAGTGCGCGGTAGACGGAAAGGACCCCATCCTTCCAGGTCTTCCAGTTCAGTTGTTCCGGCAGCTTCTTGGCGCTACGCAGCCGCTCGAGCAGCTCGCTGTTGTCGGGCCGCTTTTCCAGGAAGGCGATATCGAGCTCCCAGAGCTGGACGAAGGCCTGGTTATAGAACTGCAGCCGACGCTCGCCGTCGAAGATCGCAACCGGCGTTGCCAGATGGTCCAGCGTCTCGGCATGGCTCTTCAGCGTGCGCTCCAGCTCGGCGCGAACCGCTTCGGTTTCGGATACATCGATGGCGATGCCGGCGGAACCATCTGATGATTTGATGTCGACGACGTCGAAAAAGGTGCGATTGCCGTGAACAACCGTCGAAATCTTGTCGTGGAACGGCGATTCAGGCGTGGTCGAGGCGCGGATACGCTCGCGGGCGACCGTCGTCAGGAATTCGCGGCCCTCGCGGACAGCTGCTTCCGGCGTCGTCGCTTCGACGGCCGCGCCATAGGCGTGGTTGACCCAGGTCAGCCTGCCGTCGCCGTCCCGCCGCCAGACCGGCAGGTCGATGGCGTCGAGCAGGCCCTGGAAGGCCGAGATCGACGTCATCAGCCGATCGCGCTCGATCTTCAGCTCAGCAAGTTCGGCGCGCAGATTGTTGAGCGCGATGAAACGTACGAAGGCGCGGCCGCCGGAAATGCGGCCCTGCGCTTCCAGGATCTCGTCCCGGCTGGTCTCGACGACCATGTCGAAGCTCTGGCCATTGCTGCGCAGCTTATCGATGGCCTTTTCAAGCTCACCGGCCGACCAGGATTTCAGCCACCGGCCGAAGGCGAGGAATTCGTTGTCCTGCGGTGCGCCTGTCTCGGCGGGAAGCTGGCCGAGCAGCTCCGGACGAGCGTTCTGGCCGTCCCATATGACGATCCGGCGATTCTTGTCGGCGATCAGCGCCTGATATTGCGAAATGCGCTGGTTGGCATCGGAGAGCGCCGTGCGGATCTCGCGGCTCTCGCTTTCGAGATTGCCGCGCTGACGGACCATCCACACGGTCGAAAGCAACGCCGCAGAAATCACGCCTATGATGACGGAGAACACGGCCATCTCGGAGGAGGTGAACAGCCGAACGGCCGCAGGCGCGGCGGCGCCCGTTTGCGCGAGAACTGGCCCTGCGAGCCCCGTGATCAGGCCACCGAACACGCTGAAGCGAAGAACGCGCGCCAAGGGGGCGAGGAGCCTCGTCTCGCCGCGTCGTTCCGCCCTTGGCAAAACCATATATGCTCCGCCCTGCCTCCGCCTTACGGTCGCCGCTGAGGGCCTATCCGTTGGCTCTGGCAAGCTGTCTTTCTTTTCAGACATTAGCGGTCTGTCTCCGTCCTATAATGTGCCGCATCTCGACAAGACATCCCATTTTCGTGGATCCGGGCAGGCCCGTTTCGACACGAATCAAGTCTAAAAACAATACTGCCTTAGGGAATCGCCGGAAAGAGAGCCGGCCAAAAAATAAGCCCCGGCATTTGTCAATGCCAGGGCCACAAGATGTTGTGGATATAAATCCAGGAATTAGTATCTGTAGTGGTCCGACTTGAAGGGACCTTGCGGCGTGA
>JAGWJK010000625.1 GCA_028865845.1 Rhizobiaceae bacterium | reverse complement strand
CGCTCGACCACAGCGCGTGGAAAACGCTCCGGGAAAAGCAGCTCGCCCTCCTCCATGCGCGGATCTTCAAAGCCGATAGACGTCCGGCAACGGCGCTCCGGTTCAAACTCCATCGGCAGCATCAAATGTTCGTAACCGAGCCCGAGAGATAGGATGGTGCCCGAAACGTCGGCCTCGTGCAGCCGCTGCATGACCACGACGATCGCCGAGCGCTGCGGATCGTTGAGACGCGTCGGCACGGACTCGCGAAAGGTGCGGATCGTCGACAGCCTTTCGGCTTCCGATTCCGCCCCCTCGACCGAATGTGGATCGTCGATGATCACCCGGTCGCCACGCCCGCCCGTCAATCGAGAGAACGGCACGCCCTGGCGAAAGCCCATGCGCGTATTGGCAAAGGCCATTTCACCCGTACGCGTCAGCTTCACCTGTTCGCCCCAGAGCGCCTGATACCAGTCCGAGGCGACGAGATCACGCATGCGGCGATTATCGCGCTTGGCATAGTGTTCGGAATAGGAGGAGCCGAGATAACGCATCTGGGGCATGCCCTTCGGCCCCCATTCCCAGGCAGGCCAGAAGACGCCACAGAGCAGCGACTTCATGGTGCCTGGCGGCACGTTGATCAACAACCGCACGATTTCGTTCGACGTCACCGCCTCGAGATGCCGGCAAATGGCGTCGATGTGCCAGCCATGGACATAGGCGACCGACGGCTCAACGACGTGCCAGGCCTCGTGGACGAAGCCTGAGAGCGACTGACAGCGCTTGCGAACCGCGTCGATATCAGCCGCAAGCCGCCGCGCTTCTTCAGCCCGTTCGGCGTCATTCTTCCGTCTCGACCTTTCCATCCTTATTGCCGCCATCATCGCCGCCGGTTCCGGCAAGTGGACCGAAGAAGGTTTCGAGTGCGGCAAGCTGCTCATCCGTTGCATTGGTCAGATCGATGGTGAAAGTCGGGTTGGACTTGGCGTCGGCACCCTGGCGTTCGTTCGGCTTCAAATGGACGTAAGGCGCCGCGATCTTCGCCATCTCGTCTCGCCGCTTCTGATCGGCTTCGTCGTCACGCATGACGTTCAGCATATAGTCGAGGGGCGTATCGATCGCAGGTACGGTCTTGCGTCGTCGCGCGCGCGGTTTTCGCGGCGCGATGGGCTTGTCGGCGGTGGACATGCTTGGGATTTCCGATGGAACGTTGAAAGAAAATAAACGGCTGAAAACAAACCGTTTCGGTCAACAGTGCGTCGCTGCAACTGTTCTCATCTTATGCAAATCAATACCCCAACTCGGCCGAGTTGGCGACACCCCGGATTGGCCAAGCCGCCGCAACAATTGCCGGACATGAGGAAAAGAAAGTTTAACCCATTGAAATTTAAATATGAACTCAATCTCCGGGACTCGACGCAACCGGCCGCTTTTCTCTCCAAATGCCTGCACTCAGTACCATCGAAGGAAACGACGGCTGACTGAACGCCGGCAAGCCCGCTATCCCTCAAGGCATGCGTGATGCTATTAAAGACTGTCCGTGGGCAGCAGCACCGGCCTGGAACATTGCGATGACGGAAACATTGCCATCTCTGCCGGAACATCTCATGGGACGATATCGCGCGGCCCAGGATTTCATATCGGCCCGCCTGCCGATCGCGGCTGTGGCATCCATTCCGGAGATCCGTCTGCATATGGCTGGCCCGCAAAGCGGGTTGTCCCGTCTCGCCGAAAAAGACCCAGGCTTTGGCTCGCCTTATTGGGCGCGATGCTGGGGCGGTGGCCTGGCGCTCGGACGTTATATTCTCGACAATCCGGAGAGTGTGGCTGGACGACGCGTGCTCGACCTTGGCGCGGGTTCAGGTATCGTCGGTATTGCGGCAGCCAAGGCAGGCGCGACGGACGTGATTGCGGCTGATATCGATCTCTATGCCGTAGCCGCGATGACGTTGAATGCCACCATCAACGGCGTAACGCTTTTACCGCGGATTGAAGATCTGACCGAGGGCGAGCCACCGCCTGTTGATATCGTCTGCGTCGGCGATCTATTCTACGACCCCGCGCTCGCCGCAAGGGTCACGGCATTTCTCGATCGCTGCATGGATCGGGGCATGGTCGTTTTGATCGGCGATCCGTGGCGCGCTTACCTGCCCAGCTCGCGGCTGAAACTCCTGACAGAATATCCGGTCTCGGATTTTGGCGACGCCATCGGAGGGACGAGACCAAGCGCTGTGTTCGCGCTGAAGGCCGCAATCCGCTAGTCTGAATTGCGCTCAGCACCATGCCCCGGAAACGACAAAGGCCCTGGGCGTAAGCCAGAGCCTTTGAAACACCTAAGTTTTCATTTTTGCCCGCCGCCGGTTTTCCCGTTCGAGCCTTTCGGCGAGCGCGGCGAGTTCGGGGCTTGCGGCATTAAACACCGGCTTTGCATCCGGCGCCAGCCAATGCATGTCGTGCTTGGCCACCGGCGCTCTTGTCCTATCCAGCCCACCTGCCGAATTCGGCATCATCGGTGAGATGCGCGACCAATCGGGTTCCTGAAGAAAAGACGAGACGGGAAACAAGGCATTGGCGATGTTTTGAAATCCAGCCTGGATGCGTCGTTCGGCTGTCCGCCGCACACGGCCGGTCTTGGCGCAGAAATCGCGAAAAGAACCGACGATATGCGGCGCAGCAAGACAAACCGACCACCGGGACAACAGGATACGTCGTTCTTCGTCTTCGACATAGGTCAACAGCCAGTGCTGCAGTACTTCCTCGGCGCGGCTGATGGCTGCGGCATTGGGTCGATAGCGCTGGCGGCCGTCCGCGTGGTCCGTCGCCTCGGGAAGAACTTCTGGCCAAAGCGAACGGGGCTGATCCGGCCGGGTGGCACGAACATCGAGGTGGATCATCGTATCGGCGGCTTCGACGAAACGCGCTCGTATGATGAGGCTGAGATCCGCGACCTCGGCAGCCCGCTGCGATAGATCGTCAAACTGCGATGCGTTCCGGCACATGAAGGCGCTTCTCCAATTCTCGGTAGATCAATATGCGGAGCGTTGCACGCACGGGCCATGGCCGCCGGGCGACCGCATCAGCGCGCAAAGTTCCCAGTGCGATGTCGTCGAAAGCGGTGAGCACGTCACCCGGTCGTTGCAGCGCCCAATCCTGTCGCTGCACGAGGATATCCGAGACGGCGCCAATCGTGTCGGACCAGAGTTCATCACGATTGTTGCCGGTCTGGCGGATGCAACGCAGCACGAAGACGAGATGCCCGTCACCATGCTGCCCTCTGATTTCCTGCATGGTGCCGCGCGCATGGCTTTGCGCCGGAGCGCGACGGCGATGAACGGGGATCAGTTTGATCCCAAGACCATCCAGAAGACTGTCGAGCCTACCCTTTGTCATCGACGAAAACCTTTCCTTTTCACAAGACCAATGAACGCGAGCGACATTGGCGTTTCCGTCACGCCACCTTCCCGCGTTCCGATGCGGCATCGGCATAGGGGTGGCGGGGTTTGAACAGGGCTTCTGCCTTCGAAATGGCTTCCACCCTCGCCCCGTCGCGCAGCATCGGCGTGTTGAGATAAGCCACCATCGCCTCACCTGCGGCAGCCTTGGCCGCATCCTCGGTTGGAAAGACGATGGCGTCGCCGCGCCGATCCTTCAGGATTTCGTTGGTCGCCCGGTGAACCTTGCGTATCCAACCAAGATGACCGCCGTTGACAGCTTCCGTGCCGATCTGGAACTCATTCATTAGAACCTCCTCTGATCACCTTCGATCAGGTCTTAGAATTGAATATTTCAATCTCTTCCGTTGGTTGGCGAAACTCACCGACCCAAAAGCCGCCTGATAAGCCGGCTAATTATCAACGCCATTTTCTCCGATTTCGACCGATCGTCGTCCGTGGGTGACTGAAGGCGAAAATGAAGCAGATCGCCCT
>JAGWJK010000624.1 GCA_028865845.1 Rhizobiaceae bacterium | reverse complement strand
ATAGCCGAGTCTGGATACCGCCGATATCTCCTATCCACGGCGGCCGCGCATGAGCCAGATGACATAGGCTCCTCCTATCAAAGTTGCGGCGAGCCCGGCGGGCAGTTGGCGAGGCACAAAGGCGACGCGACCGACGAAGTCGGCGACCGCCATCAGCAATCCGCCGAAGATGGTGGCGACCATCAACTGGGGCAGGGCGCGCCGTGCGCCGACAATGCGGGCCAGATGTGGCGCCATCAATCCCACGAAGCTCAACGGTCCGGCAGCCAGAACCGATGCGCCGACCAGCACGGATGCCAGCAGCAGAATGCTCAGTCGGGACCGTAACAGCGAAACCCCAAGCGCCTGCGCAGTCTCCGTGCCGAACGGCAGGATGTCCAGCCAGCGCACGACGAGCGTTGAGACTGCAACTGCTGCAACGGCGAGCACCAAAAACAGACAGGCGTCAGCGGGCGTCGCAAGATAGGTCGAGCCGCTGAGCCAATTGAGAAGGCCATACATGCGGGGATCTCCGCTTGCGAGCAGGATCGAGATGACGGCGCTGAAGAAAGTGGCGATTGACAGGCCGACGACGAAAATCCTCTGCGGAGAAAACGCGTGGCGCACCCCGAAGGCTACGGTCAGGAGAAGGACGACGAGGCTGCCGCCGCCGGCTGCCAATGCGTCCATCCAGCGCGGCGCGGCGGGGAGGAAGATCGCCATGGCGACCACGGCAAGGGCTGCTCCAGACGATATTCCAAGCAATTCCGGGCTTGCCATCGGGTTTGCTGTTAAGCGCTGAACCAGTACGCCGCTCACAGCCAGCATGATGCCCGCCGAAAGGGCGACGATTAGCCGAGGTCCACGCCAGAAGAGGGTCGCGTCAAGGGAGTGAAGACCGCCGAACGACCACCCCTGAAAGCCACGCCCGACGAAGACCGAGCCCATGACAAAAAGAATCACGAGACATGCCAGCGCCGTCATCGAGGCCGGAGTGGCGGATTTTGCCGGCATTGTGGAATCCGCCTCCAGGATGCGAGGCACCCGCATCTCGCGCCGCGTCGAGATCCAGAGAAGCAGTGGAGCGCCGAGCAACGCCATCGCCGCCCCGGCGGGAACTTCCGCTGGCGTCGGTATCCACTGGAACAGCCCGTCGGCCGCAGAAAGCAGCCCTGCGCCGAGCAGCGGTGCGATGAGCAATTGCGATCGCATGCTGGTGTTGCCGAGCCGCCGCAGTATCTCGGGCGCTGCGAGACCGACGAAGCCGATGACGCCGACGGCGGCGACGCAGACGGCTGTCAGCCATATGCCCGTCAGCACCGCCAAACGCCGCAGCAGCGAAGGCGATAGTCCAAGACTGCTCGCCGTACCGTCGGAAACGGCCAGCAACGTCAACGGACGCGAGAGGAGGAGAGCCGCGACCCAAGCGACCGCGACATTTGGCAGGAGCAGTCTCACAAGGGTCCAGTCCTGCATCGCCAGCGATCCGCTCTCCCAGATGAAGAGGCGAATGAGCCCTCCGTGATAAAGGATCAGCAGGGTATTCAGCGCGCTGGCGTAGAGATTTACGAGCAACCCGGCCAGAAGCAGGGTCTTCGGATCGAAACGCGATCGCCAGGAAAGACTTAAGACGAGGGCACCTGCTGCAGTTCCACCAAGGGCCGCGACGAGTGTGCGCTGCCCCTCGACAAAGGCTGGCAGCCAGACGCTGCAGGCCGACAGCGCCAGAAAGGCACCTGCAGAAATCCCGAGCGTCGATGAATCCGCCGCCGGATTGCGCAGAACACTCTGAAACAGTGTCGCGGCGACGGTCAGCCCCGCGCCGACCAGCAGGGAAGCAACGAACCGCGGCGCGATACTGTAGTGCAGCAGCAGATCGCCCATGTTCGTCGTGTCTGGATCCACGAGCGCACTCCACCAGGCCGATGGCGGCAAGGCGACGGCAGCCGAACGCAAGGCGAGCGCGATCGCCGCCAGCCATGCAAGGGCACATAGCGCCCAGAGCAGTCGCCCCGGTCTCTGCGGGCTATCCTTCCGGTCAACCATCGGCAGGCGCCCTTGTTGCAAGAGCATTTCCGGCGAGCCGCGCGAAACGGCTGGCCGACGGTAGACCGCCGTCCTCCAAAATCGCGGGTAGTTCGAAGACATGGCCGCGGCGCACAGCAGGCAGCGATCGCCAGAAGATTCCCGCCGCGCTGCCGGTCGGGACACTGTTGTTTCCGCCCCCCGACAAGAGCAGGATGGCTGCATCCGGAAAGGCGGCTAGCTCCTCCATTCCAATGACCACGCGTCCGCCGAACATGGTGCGGTTGCCAAGGGCGTTGCGCAGCGACAGCCGGCCGAGCACGTCGTGGAAAAGGCTGCCCCTGCCGAAGGTCGTGAGATGACGGTCATCGGCAAAGCTTGCAATGTAGAAAGGGCGGTTGTGCCAGGCTTCGGCTCGGTCTCTGGCCCGGTCGAGCGTCGCCTCACAGCTTCGATAGAGATCATCGGCAGCCGCGGCGAGGCCGAGCTTTTCTGCCAGCCGGCCGGTGCCTTTGCGGGCGGCGGCGAGGACGTCCTCACCGGTGCCGTTGATGTCGATTGCGAAGGTCGGCGCGATGCGTTCGAGGAGCGGGGCGGTATAGCTCAACGCCGGCGGTATGACGATCGCATCGGGCGCGAGTTCGTCGAGGAACTCGAAATTAGGCGTGAAGAGCAAACCGACATCGACGACATCGGCCGGCAAGGGCGGCTCCACGGTCGTCAGATTATAATATTCTATCGATGGGAGACCGACGACGTTGGCGCCGAGATCAAGTGCCGTCGCCGTCAAGCCCCAATCGAAGGTGACGATGCGCTTAGCGTCGCTGCTGTTCTCGCCCGCATGAGCGGAGCGCGGCAAGACCGAGCACGCCGCGAGCCCCAGAAGGAACTCGCGGCGGTTCGTTAGCGAAGCTGCGTATCGCTTCCCGCTCACCACTTGACCTTCAGGTCGGCCATGATGCTGCGCGGCTCGCCGTAAAGACCGAAATACTGGGTGGGGATGCGATCGAAATAAACGCGGTCGAAGAGGTTGTTTGCCGTGATCGTGACCTGGGCATGATCGTTGATCTTGTAGCCGATCTGCGCGTCGAAGACGGCATGTCCGCCCTGCGAGATCACGCCACGCTGCGTCGAGCTGATGATGCGGGCGCCCGCGCCGAGGCTGACATTGCGCAAAGCGCCGGTATCGAACGTGTACTTGTTCCAGAGCTTGAAGCTGTGGCGTGGTTCTTCCGGATCGAGGACGTCACCGGCGTTATCCGGATCGTCGAGGTATTTCGTTTCCAGATAGGTGTATCCCGCCATGACGTTCCAGTTCGATGTGATTTCGCCGGAAAGCGTGAATTCGATGCCGCGGCTGCGGGCCGAACCGGCCGCAATGTAGAACAATGGATTGTCCGGATCGGTGATGGCGCGGTTCTTGTCATGGATATCGAAAGCGGCAAGCGTGGCACTCAGCGCGCCATCGAAGAAATCGCCCTTGACGCCGACTTCATACTGGTTGCCGACGCGGGGCGCGACTCCGCCTCCCGAAGCCGTGAGGTTTGTCTGCGGCGTGAAGATATCGGCATAGCTGGCATAGACGGAATACTGTTTGGTCAGGTCGTAGACCACGCCGACATAAGGCGTAAACTTGCCGTGTACGGCGGGATCTTCGCTCCATTCGCCATCGGTCGGCAAGATCGATCGGTTCTTGGCCTCGTACCAGCTTTCGCGACCACCGAGGATGACGGTCAAAGGATCCGTGATGCTCAGGCGGGTCTGTGCGTAGAGACCCCATTGCTGTGCGATCTCCTGGTTGTTGTAGCCGTAGGGAACGTCGACATAGGGGATAGATCCGGCATCGAAGATGTTGAAAAGGCCGGCGTCTTCGTAGCCGCTGAGCTGGGTCGTTTCGATCC
>JAGWJK010000623.1 GCA_028865845.1 Rhizobiaceae bacterium | reverse complement strand
AGACCCAAAGAACATCCGTTGCGGCAACGAGAGGCGGTTGACCGACATACATGGCGATATTGGAAAGACGCATCGGGAGGAGATCTCTGCAGGGTGGTAGGCTCTGACGATCCCATACACCGCTCCAGACGCCAGCACATCCCAGAAAATGCGTTCCTAGCCGCAAACCGCAGGCCCTCAATATTCCGGTGCTTCGAGTGTGCCTTCCGCGATCTCCTTGATTTCCTCGGAGAGCGGCTTCTCCTCCAGCATCAGCGCCAGGAAAAACGCAAATCCCATCAACGGCACGCCCCAGATATAGACGGACTGGAACGCCATCAACGTCTGCTCAACCATGGTCGGCGAAGCTGGCAAGGAAGCCGTAAGCAGCGCTCCGAAGATCGCCGCGCCCGCAGCACCGCCAAGCGTCTTGAAGAAGTTAAGCGCGCCGGTCGCCACGCCGAGATGTTTCGCGTCGACGGCATTTTGGCCGGCAAGGATAACCACCTGCATGAAGAAACCGATGCCGACGCCGATCACCGCGAGAATGCAGGAGATCTGCCAGACTGGCGTCGTCAGGCTGACACGGCTGAGCGCCAGGAAGCCGGCAAAACCGAGGAGCGCACCGATGACTGGGAAAATCTTGTAGCGGCCGGTCTTGGAGATGACGCCGCCGGTCATTATGGCGGCGGCGATCAGGCCGAGGAGCAGCGGTACCGTGCACGTACCTGCCGCAAGCGCCGAGAGACCATAGACGGTCTGCAACATCAGCGGTGCGAACAGCATGCCGACAAAAAGGGCGGCCGTCGCCAGAAAGAACAATGCGGAGGCGATGGTGAAGACGCCATTGCCGAAGAGTTCCAGCGGCGTCAGCGGCTCGATCGCCCGGCGTTCGACGAGGATATAGGTGATGAGCGCGACGATGCTCAATGCGGCAAGCGCCATGACCTGCCAGGAATTCCACGGATAGGCCTGTCCGCCGGAGACGGCGAGATAGAGTGCTGCAGACGTGAAGACGATCGCCAGCACGCCACCAAAGAAATCGATGCGGTGGTCGCTGTGTCTTACAGGCAGATGCAGGCGCATTGCGATCAGCACGAAGGCGACAAGTCCGAGTGGCACGTTGATCAGGAAGATCCAGGGCCAGCTCAGCTGATCGACGATCCAGCCGCCGAGTACAGGGCCGAGCACGATTGCGATCGCCGGGACGATGCCGAGCACCGCCTGGTAGCGCGGCCTTTCGCGTGCCGGCACGAGGTCGCCGATGATCGCCATGACGAGCGAGTTCAAGGCACCGCCGCCGATCCCCTGCAAGCCGCGGAAGATGATGAGCGACAGCATGTTGGGAGCGAAGGAGCACAGTGCCGAACCGATGACGAAGATCGCCACGGAAAACTGGAAGATCGGCTTGCGGCCGTAGATATCGCCGAGTTTGCCGAAGATGAGGGTGCTCACCGCACTGGTCAGAAGGTAGGCCGTCGCGACCCATGACGCGTGGCCCGGGCTGCCGAGGGAGCGGCTGATATCGTTCAACGCGGTGGCGACGATGGTTTGATCCAGTGTCGAGATGAAGAGCGTCAGCATCAGAGGAGCCATGATGAGGCGAATATCGGAGGCCGAGCCTGTTCCGCCGGCCTCGAATTGCTCGTTCGCCGTTTCTGCCGGTTCGTCGCTGATATGGGCAGCCATTGTCGTCTCCATCGGTAACTGATTAAAAAAGTAAAATGGCTTACTTTTTTAATCAAGTGGATTTTTGCTGATGAGTGCCTATAATGACGTTCCTATGAACGAGGTGCGCATGAGACCGAAAACGCCGATCAGCGAGCTTCCCTTGAGGGAGCGAAAGAAGGAGATGATTCGCCGGGCGATCATGGAAAATGCCGAGCGGCTATTCCGGGCGCGGGGCTACGACAACGTTACCGTGGCTGAGGTCGCCGATGCGGCAAATATCTCGGTAAAGACGCTCTTCACCTATTTCGATTCCAAGGAAGATCTTGTCTTCAACGACAGCTGGCTGATCGACACCCTGATCGCGGCGATGTCGGCGCGGTCGACGGGCGTTTCGCATGCTCAGGCGATCGCCGGAACGCTGTCTGCCCATATCCGCAACAGCGACAAGGATGTGGTCGAAGGGCTCGAGGGGTTTCACCGAGGCTATGGCAGCAGCGATTCGCTCCGTTCCCGTATGCTGCGGCTCTGGGCTGAATACGAGCAGACTGTCGCCAACTATCTTGCGCATGAGGCCGGTATCGACGCGCCGACCCCTGCCCTGCGCTTTCATGCCATCCAATTGGTCATGATCGCGCGCTCGATGATCTGGGACGAAGTGCGCACAATTGTCAGCGCATCCAAGGGCTCGCCGGCCGAAACGCTATGCGCGTGGCTCGAGGATGCGGCTGCACAGGTCGATCGGGGATATCAGACGAAGGGCTAACACTTATGCCTCTCAGCAATGCCGAGGGGAACTATTTGGCATCGATTTCGTCGGGCCACATCTTGGCGCCGTGGATGACGCGGAGGATGCGAACGCGGTTTTCGGTCACCAGGTAAGCCGCGATATAGGGCGTATGAGGGACAACCAGTTCGCGCGTGCCCTCAATCCTGCCCAGCCTCCCGCTCTGTGGAAAATCGATAAGACGCTTGGCTGCCAGCTCGATATGTTCGTCGATGCGGACGGCAGCGGCAGGGTCCTTCGTTTCGAGGTAAGTGAAAATATCGTCACGATCTGCAAGCGCATGTCGCGACCAAACCAGCCTCATCGCTTATCCGCCGCAATCTTTTGCTTTGCGGCAGCCCGCCGTTCGGCGAAATGTGCTGCCACATCGTCATCGTCGACATCGGGCCTGCCGTCGTTCAAAGCTTCAAGGACTTTCCCGCGGAACCAGCGATCATGGGTTTCGCTGTCTGCAATCAGTTCGAGAGGCAGGGCGCCTTCGTTTGCGGTGCGCGTCAAAAGGATGCGAACCGCATCCGAGACCGTCAACCCCATGGCGTCGAGAACGGCGGTAGCGCGTTCCTTGATGTCAGCGTCTATGCGGGTTTGAACCAGTGCATTCGATGCCATCTGCAGCCTCCTTTTGTTGCCGCAAAATGTAATGCATTCGAATGACGTTTTCTAGTCGATATAGCAGCGATCAGTAGGTTCTCGCGCGCACTGCAGCCGGTTCGATAGCTGCCGTCTGCTGCGGTATTTCGAGCGACGGCGTTTGAAACTGGCCTTCGAACAGGCGTTGGATGACTGCCGAGCCCCGGTCGTTACGTGCCGCTACTGCCCTGCGTGCCAGCAGCTCTTCGTCGATGACCGCCTGCATGCCGGTCTTGAAGTTGCGAAGGCTGAATTGGGCGGCGTGCGAGCGGAGCGTATCCGCGCTGAAGGTGGCCTCCCTGGCATCGAAGTCATTAACCGCCTCGATCAGCGCCTCGACCGATTGCTCGGTAAACAACATGCCGCTGACACCAGGGATGACGGTTTCAAGCGCGCCGCCGCTGCCATAGGCGATGACGGGGCGACCGCTCGCCATGGCTTCGACCGGAACGATGCCGAAATCCTCCTCGCCGGGGAAAATCAACGCCCGGCATTTGGCAAGCTTTTCCTTCAGCACGGGGAACGGCGCCCGGCCGAGGAAGGTGACGGTCGGTCCGGCCAACCGCTTCAGCCGTTCCATTTCCTTGCCCTCGCCGATGACGACGAGATTGCGGTTCATCCTTGTGAACGCCTGAACGGCGAGATCGACGCGCTTATAGGGGATGAGCTGACCGGCGCAGAGATAGAAATCCTCCGTTGCGGGTGCGGGCGTGAAGTCATCGACGGAAACGGGTGGGTATATCACCGTCGCCGGGCGGCGGTAATATTTGCCGATACGGGCGCTGACATGGTGGGAATTGGCGATGAAGCGGTCGACCCGCAGGCTGGTATTGACGTCCCAGGAGCGCA
>JAGWJK010000622.1 GCA_028865845.1 Rhizobiaceae bacterium | reverse complement strand
ATACGCGGTCGAGAACTGTCGATGATCTTCCAGAGCCCGCGCACCGCGCTCAACCCGATCATGCGTGTCGGACGGCAAATCGAGGATGTTTTAAGGCGGCATGGTCCCGTTTCCAGAGCGGATTCCAAGGCAGCTGCTATCGCTGCTCTGGCGCGCGTGCGCATCCCTGATCCGGCGAAGCGATACAACGCCTATCCGTTCGAACTATCAGGCGGCATGTGTCAGCGAGTGATGATCGCAATGGCCCTGTCGTGCTCGCCTTCGCTGCTGATTGCCGACGAACCGACGACAGGCCTCGATGTCACTACCCAAGCTGTGGTCATGGATCTCATTCGCGACCTCGTACACGAAACGAGAATGTCAGCCATGCTGATCACCCACGACCTTGCACTCGCCGGCGAGTATTGTGATCGTATTGTCGTCATGCATGCCGGCCATATGGTGGAATGTGCGCCGGCCAGCGATTTGCAATCGCACTTTGCACATCCCTATACGCGCGGCCTTTTTGCCGCGACGCCAAAAGCGCATTCGACACTCGACGATCTGGCGTCGATCCCGGGGAACCTTCCGGATCTCAGGGCCGATCTTCCAGCCTGCCGATTTCTTCATCGCTGCGACCGACGACAAGCCGATTGCGAGACCGGGCACATCCCATTCGAAATCGTGGGCAACGATCACTCAGTTCGGTGCAGGCATCCGCTATGACAGTCCCTCACGCTCCACTCATTCAGGTCCGCAACCTATCGAAACGCTATCCAGTCGGGACTATCAGCCGCAAGCTGCTACATGCGGTCGATGAGGTAAATCTGACCATTGCTGAAGGCGAATGCATCGGACTTGTCGGCGAATCCGGATGCGGCAAGTCGACCTTGGCGCGCGTGCTTGCCCGCCTGATCGATCCCACCGAAGGAGAGATAACACTCTCCGGCACAGACATCGGAACGATACCTGCAAAGAAATTCGGCGGCTCCATGTTGAGACGCGATATACAGGTGGTGTTCCAGGACCCGACAGAAAGCCTCAATCCGGGCTTCACGGTGTTTCAGGCGATCGCCGATCCTTTGAAGCGGCTGTCATCGGGATCGCAGCGGTCTGTGGCCGATCTGGTCTTCGCCGCGCTCGATGACGTCGGCCTCCCGCGAGAATATGCAGGCCGTTATCCTCACCAGTTGTCCGGCGGTCAGAAGGCGCGTGTCGGCATCGCCCGCGCCATCGCGGTCAATCCAAAACTCCTCGTGCTGGACGAACCGACTTCAGCGCTCGACGTATCCGTGCAATCACTTATCCTGCATCTGCTCGCTACGCTGCAGAAACAGCGCAACATGAGCTACCTCTTCGTGTCGCACGATCTCAATGTGGTTCGGCTTCTCTGCGACAAGATTGCCGTGATGTATCTCGGACGTATCGTTGAATTCGGACCGTCGAAGTCGGTATTTTACAACCCGCTTCACCCTTATACCCGCGCGTTGATCGACTCGATTCCTGATCCCGAGCGGAAGAATGCGGCTCGTACGAAGCTTGCGGGGTCGGCATCCAGCCCAATCAACCCCAACCCGAATGCCTGCCGTTTTTCCGGGCGCTGCCCGGTCGAAATGCCCGTGTGCAGCCAGGCGATGCCAACTCTCTCACCGCGTGATGCGGACCGGCTGGTGGCTTGCCATCGTGCAGACGAACCAGCTTTACGGTCCGTCACGAAAGCAGAGGTGCATACACCATGACACGCATCCTGCTCTTCAATCCCAACACCTCTGCCGACGTTACCGATCGCCTGATGCGGGCGGCAAAACCGGCTCTCTCGGCCGGCTCCAGCTTGACGGCAATGACCGCACCGCGTGGCATTCCCTACATCGCCACGAGAGCGGAGGCGGTGATCGCCGGAGGCATCGTTCTGGAGACGCTTGCCGAATTGGACGGCACGTTTGACGTCGCCATCGTGGCGGCCTTCGGCGATCCGGGACTTGGCGGCGCACGCGAACTGATGACCGTCCCCGTTGTCGGTCTGGCGGAAGCTGCGATGCTCAGCGCCTGCATGCTTGGCTTGCGGTTCTCCATCGTTTCCTTCTCGCGCGCTCTTGGCCCCTGGTTCCGCGAATGCGTTGCAATGCACGGTCTTTTGGAGCGGCTTGCGAGCATAAGGCTTCTGGAAGGGCAATTCGCATCCTTGGCGACGGTGCAGGAGGAGAGCGAGGATCTTCTCGTAGAGCTTGCCTTGAAGGCAGTCGAGGAGGATGGCGCCGACGTCATCATCCTCGCCGGAGCACCTCTTGCCGGACTTGCCGCGCGCGTCCGCGACCGTATCCCCGTGCCGGTGGTCGAGTCAGTGGCGGCGGCGATCAGGCAGGCCGAAATGCTGGTCGCACTCAATCCGCGAAAGGCGTCAGCAGGCACATTCCGGCGGCCCGATCCGAAAAGTTCAACAGGCCTGCCACTCGCCCTCGAACGCCTGCTGCTCGCCAAGCCTGCCGGGGCAGCACAGTGATCTCAATATCATCTCAGCAGGAGGTTCTCATGCTAATTGACAACTATCCCACCATGTCGGCACGATCGATTGCCGGACAGGTCGCCTCCGGCAGCGTTTCCGCCCGTGCGATTCTGGATGCCGCCTTCGCGGCGCTCGATGAGGTCGAACCCGTCATTCATGCCTTCGCCACGGTCGCGCGCACTGAAGCCTATGCGGCGGCCGACGCACTCGATGAGCGTATCGCGCGCGGCGAACCCGTCGGCGCGTTGGCTGGCGTGCCCGTCGCGATCAAGGATCTCGTCCTGACAAAAGGTCTGCGCACGACCTTCGGCTCCAATCTCTACGCCGATTATATCCCGGACAACGACGATATCGTTGTCGAACGCCTGAGGGCCGCCGATGCCATCATCATCGGCAAGACCAATGTTTCCGAATTCGGCTTTGGCGCGCACGGCAACAATCTGTTGTTTCCGGCGACGGGCAACCCCTGGAATTCCGAACGCTCGCCAGGTGGTTCCAGCGCCGGCTCCGCCGCAGCGGTTGCGGCCGGCGTCTGCCCGATCGCCATCGGCAGCGATGGCGGCGGGTCCGTCCGGCTCCCGGCGGCGCTGTCTGGGCTTGTCGGTGTGAAGGCTGCGATGGGCCGCGTGCCGCTTTGGCCCGGCTGCCGCGACGTTTCCCTACCCGGCGTCTCGGGTTGGGAGTCCATCGAACATATCGGACCGATCGCGCGCGATGTCGCGGATGCCGCCCTCATGCTTTCGGTGATCGCCGGTCCCGACCCGCGCGATCGCTGGTCGATCCCCTGCAGCGACCTGTCATGGACCGATATTGCCCCTCTGCCACGCGGAAGCAGAGTTCTCTATTGGCCGACCTGGCATGACCAGCCCATCGAACAAAAGCTGAAAGAGGCGACCGATCGGGCCGTGTCGCTGTTTGCAGAAGCCTGCGGTCTCGAATTGGTGATCGGCGCCCCTCCCGAAATCGACATTCATTCGACTTTCCAGACCATGGTTGCCCTCGAAACCGACCTAACCGGAATGCGCAAGCTTCTTGCGGAAAAACCGCTGACCGTTTCTCCGGCCGTGACCAATTTGCTCGCCGCTTCTCGCCCATTCGAAGACGCCACCGACGCGATAACGGCACGGAAAGCCTTCGCCGATGCGATTGCCAAGATCATGAGCCACTATGACTTCATTCTGACGCCGACCCTTTCCGTCACGGCATTTGCCAAGGACAAGGATGGCCCGTCAGCGATCGATGGAAGGCCCATTTTCTCATATCAGTGGTGCCCATTCACCTCTCCATTCAACATGACCGGCCAGCCGGCAGCCAGTGTGCCGTGTGGGCTAGTCGACGGCTTGCCCATCGGCTTGCAGATTGTCGGCCCCCATCTGGGCGATGCCGCGGTGCTGTCTGCCGCCGCGGCGTTCGAATCCATCTTCCCCAAGCT
>JAGWJK010000621.1 GCA_028865845.1 Rhizobiaceae bacterium | reverse complement strand
TCAAGCGCGATTTCGAGCGCGCCGAGCGTTTCGGTATCGAGGTCGTTGGTCGGTTCGTCGAGCAGCAGAACGTTGCCGCCGGCCTTCAGCATCTTGGCGAGGTGAACGCGATTGCGCTGACCGCCCGAAAGATTGCCGACCTTCTGCTGCTGATCGCCACCCTTGAAGTTGAAGGTCGAGCAATAAGCGCGCGAATTCATTTCATATTTGCCGAGCTTGATGACTTCGGCGCCGCCGGAGATTTCCTCCCAGACGGTCTTGTTGCCATCGAGTGCATCGCGGCTCTGGTCGACATAGCCGAGATGAACGGTCTCGCCGATACGGATGCTGCCGGCATCGGGCGTTTCCTGGCCGGTGATCATGCGGAACAGCGTGGTCTTGCCGGCGCCGTTCGGGCCGATGACGCCGACGATGCCGCCCGGCGGCAGCTTCAGCGACAGGCCGTCGATCAGCATGCGATCGCCATAACCCTTGCTGATGCCTTCCATTTCGATCACCACCTGGCCGAGGCGTTCGCCGACCGGGATAATGATCTGGGCGTCGCCGGGACGCTGGTTTTCGGCGGCATCCACCAACTGGTCGTAAGCGCGGATACGGGCCTTGGATTTTGCCTGACGAGCCTTCGGGCTCGAGGCAATCCATTCCTGTTCCCGGGCAAGAGCTTTCTGGCGGCTCGCTTCTTCGCGGTTTTCCTGCAGCATGCGCTTGGCCTTCGCCTGCAGGTAAGCCGAGTAGTTGCCTTCGTACGGAATGCCACGGCCGCGGTCGAGTTCGAGAATCCAGCCAGTGACGTTGTCGAGGAAGTAACGGTCGTGGGTGATCATCAGCACGGCACCCGGATAGGCACGCAGGTGTTTTTCGAGCCAGGCGATCGTTTCCGCGTCGAGATGGTTCGTCGGTTCGTCGAGCAGCAGAACGTCGGGCTGCGTCAGCAGCA
This sequence comes from Rhizobiaceae bacterium, assembly GCA_028865845.1. Taxonomy (GTDB): domain Bacteria; phylum Pseudomonadota; class Alphaproteobacteria; order Rhizobiales; family Rhizobiaceae; genus Rhizobium. Next base: position 2,998 of record JAGWJK010000621.1, on the reverse strand, counting down.
GCTTGCAAAGTGCCAGACGACGACGTTCACCGCCAGAGAGGTTGGTGACGTCGGCATCGCCCGGAGGGCAGCGCAACGCATCCATCGCCATCTCGACCTGGCTCTCCAGATCCCAGAGGTTTTGGCTGTCGATGATGTCCTGGAGCTTGGCGCCCTCTTCCGCCGTCTCGTCGGAATAGTTCATCATCAGTTCGTTGTAACGGTTGAGGATGGCGGTCTTGGACGCAACGCCTTCCATTACGTTTTCAAGTGCTGTCTTCGTCGGATCGAGCTGCGGCTCCTGCGGCAGGTAGCCGATGGTGGCGCCTTCGGCCAACCAGGCTTCGCCGGTATATTCCTTGTCGAGGCCGGCCATGATACGCAGTACGGTCGATTTACCGGCGCCGTTCGGGCCGAGGATACCGATCTTGGCATCGGGGTAGAAGGAGAGATGGATATTCTCGAGAATTTTCTTGGCGCCGTAGGCCTTGTTGAGGCCGGCCATGTGATAGATGAATTGACGTGCCATAGCTTGCGATGCTCCACCGGCAGAAACGGAAATCTTGTGAGTTGAGCCGCTATGTAGGCGAAACACCGCCCTCGGGCAACGGCGAAACCTCGCCCGAGGCCATTTATCCGCGATGACAGGACGATAAAATCGTCAGAAACCGGCTGCGTCGACCACGCCCTGATCGCAACCGAACGAGGTGCGGACAGCGCCCTGGATCAGCGCTTCCAGCTGTGGCCCCTGCTGCGACGGCGCCGTCGCATCCTCCGAAAGACCGATCGTCAGCTCCGAAATCACCCGCACCTTGCCGACGCGGCGGCAGCTCATCTTGACGCGGTCGCTTGCGCCCTCTCCGAAGCTCTTGTCGAACGCAGCCTTGATGGTCTCGGCATCCAGTGTCTTGCCGATGTTCTGCGCGAAGAGATCCCGGACGGCCGAACTGTTGAGCTCATTGATCAGTTTGACCGCCTGGCCGAAATACGCGTCGGCGCTGAGGCCGACACAGCTTCCGTGCTTGATCCATTCATGCCGCTCCAGACCGGATTGGGTACCCGGCATGACCTTGTCCAGCGCGGCCTTGGTTCCGGCAGAAAGTTGAACCTCCGGCAGAGTACTCCAATCGCTACTGCGATCGGCCTGCTGCAGATCAGCGGCCACGTCGCAATATTCCTGCCGCATGGGCCAGAGACCGTGAAGCGAGAAGTTCTTTGCCTCGAAACTATCCGCAGACATGCCCTTGCATTCCGCCTTCCTCTGGCTGGTCGCGCAAAACGCCGGCTCCCAGCTTGCTGCCAGAATGAAACTCGTCCTGCCCCTTGGGCTTTGCTGCGCATCCGCACCTGTCGCCACGACCACCATCGAGAGAATTGCAACCGCAACCCCTTGAAGCCACTGCCTCATCCCACGCCTCCAGATAGAACATTATAGGAACAAATAAGCAGGTCGAGACGGCGAACGCAACCCTTAATCGCAAGGATCGTAGAGATTTATTTCTGTGTGCTTCGGCGGCATTCCATTGCATTTCGCCTGCCGATGACCTCTCGTCGGTGCATGGGGAGGTTCATGCATGTTTAAAGAAACGAGGCGCCTCGACAGTCCGACAGGCGCATCCCTCGCCTATCATCACGTCGCCGCCGAAGGCCATGCTCGCGGCATCCTGCTGATCAGCCATGGCCTCGCCGAACATTCCAAGCGCTACCGGCAGTTTGCCGAGCGCATGGCGTCCAACGGCTTTCATGTCTACGCACACGACCACCGCGGCCACGGCGAGACCACAGCACCGGATGCGCCGCTTGGCCGGTTTGCACGGCGCAATGGCGCCGATTTGGTGATTGCCGACGTTCTCGCGGTGCGCGAGCTTGCCGCCGCAGCCGCTCCCGGCCTGCCGATCATCCTTCTCGGTCATTCCATGGGCGGTCTGGTCAGCCTGAACGTCGCGGTCACCCATCCTGACAAATTCGATGCCGTGACGGTCTGGAATTCGAATTTCAATCCCGGTCTTGCCGGGCGTGCCGCACAGCTGATCCTGAAGGCCGAACGCATGCTCAAGGGCTCAGACGTGCCGAGCGGGTTGCTGCCAAAGCTGACATTCGGCACCTGGGCCCAATCCGTCGCGAACCGCCGCACCGACTTCGACTGGCTGTCGCGCCTTACCAACGAGGTCGACAAATATATCGCCGACCCGCTTTGCGGCTTCGACGCCTCGGTATCACTCTGGCTGGATATCTTCGCGCTCACCTTCCGCGCGCCCCAGAAAACCTGGCTGGACCGCCTGCGTCGCAACATGCCCATTCATCTTGTCGGCGGCGGCAAGGATCCGGCGACGGAGAATGGAAAAGCGATTGTCTGGCTGTCAAACCATTTGAAAAAAGCGGGCTTCTCGCATATCACCACCGAGATATATCAGGACATGCGGCACGAGACGCTGAACGAGATCGGCGCAGAGGCCGCGATATCGGCCTTCCTCGAATGGTGCGGGCAAGTGGTGGCGAAATCCTGATCCTCAAAGGATTTCTTGCATGACAGGCCAAAGCGGCGCGCTATCCCGTTTGCCCCAATCGGAATTGATGTGGGGGCTGATGATGATGTTCCTGTCGGTGCTTTTGTCACCGATCATCGACATTTTCTCAAAGCTTGCCGCCACCACCATCCCGCCAGCCGAAGTCACGGCCGCCCGTTTCATCCTGCAATGGCTCTTTGCCCTGCCGATGATGGCGCTGCGCGGTCAATGGGGCCTTTGGTCATGGCATCAGAGCGGCATCCATGCCATTCGCGCCGGCGTGCTGACGCTGTCGATGATTTCCTTCGTCACCACGCTGCGCGTCATGGAAGTGGCCGACGCGATCGCGATATTCTTCGTCGAGCCGATCATGCTGACCATCCTCAGCAGCATCTTCCTGAAGGAGACGATCGGCTGGCGGCGCTACACAGCCTGTGGCGTCGGCTTTTTCGGCGCGATGCTCATCATCCAGCCGAGCTTCCAGGAAGTCGGCTTCGTCGCGCTCCTCCCCG
>JAGWJK010000620.1 GCA_028865845.1 Rhizobiaceae bacterium | reverse complement strand
AGTATCATGGCACAGAATTGGACACCGAGCAGTTGGCGGCAAAAACCGATCCAGCAGGTGCCGGAATATCCGGATCCGGCCGCGCTGGCCACCACCGAAGCACAGCTTGCGTCCTATCCGCCGCTCGTTTTCGCCGGTGAAGCCCGTCGTTTGAAGGCGCATCTCGCTAATGTCGCCGAAGGCAACGGTTTCCTGCTGCAGGGTGGCGATTGCGCCGAAAGCTTCGCCGAGCATGGCGCTGATACCATCCGCGACTTCTTCCGCGCCTTCCTGCAGATGGCCGTCGTGCTGACCTTCGGTGCGCAGCTGCCGGTCGTCAAGGTCGGCCGCATTGCCGGCCAGTTCGCCAAGCCGCGTTCTTCGGGCATCGAAACCCAGGGCGGCGTATCGCTGCCGAGCTACCGTGGCGATATCGTCAACGGCATCGAGTTCACCGAAGAGGCGCGAGTACCGAACCCGGAACGCCAGCTGATGGCGTATCGCCAGTCGGCCGCGACGCTGAACCTTCTGCGCGCTTTCGCGATGGGTGGCTATGCCAACCTCGACAACGTCCACAAGTGGATGCTTGGGTTCGTCAAGGACAGCCCGCAGGGCGAACGTTACCGCAAGCTCGCCGACCGCATCAGCGAGACCATGGATTTCATGAAGGCGATCGGCATCACCTCGGAAAACAATCCGAGCCTGCGCGAGACCGATTTCTTCACCAGTCACGAGGCGCTGCTGCTTGGCTATGAAGAGGCCTTTACCCGTGTCGACTCCACGTCTGGCGACTGGTACGCGACGTCAGGTCACATGATCTGGATCGGCGACCGCACGCGTCAGCTCGACCATGCGCATGTCGAATATTTCCGTGGCATCAAGAACCCGATCGGCCTGAAATGCGGTCCGTCGCTGCAGGCGGACGATCTCATCAATCTGATCGATGTGCTCAATCCGGCAAACGAAGCCGGCCGCCTGACGCTGATCTGCCGCTTCGGTCACGACAAGGTTGCCGACAACCTGCCGCGTCTCATCCGCGCCGTCGAGCGTGAAGGCCGCAAGGTCGTCTGGTCCTGCGATCCGATGCATGGCAACACGATCACGCTCAACAACTACAAGACCCGTCCGTTCGAGCGCATCCTGTCGGAAGTCGAAAGCTTCTTCCAGATCCACCGTGCGGAGGGAACGCATCCGGGCGGCATCCATATCGAGATGACCGGCAAGGACGTCACCGAATGCACGGGCGGCGCTCGCGCAGTCAGCGCCGACGACCTGCAGGATCGCTACCACACGCATTGTGATCCGCGCCTCAATGCCGACCAGGCGTTGGAACTCGCCTTCCTGCTCGCCGAGCGGATGAAGGGCGGTCGTGACGAGAAGCGTCTTCGCGCTCACGGTTGAGGCCTCCGGCTGAGGCTCGACCTTAGTCATCGAGTACGGGCAAAAAATTGAGGAAGGTGGTTGAAGCCACCTTCCTCAACTATTTTCAAAGCCTTGCTTGACTATCTTCCATAGGGCGAGACGCATTGGCGTCTGGGGCCGTTATAGGGTTGGAACGTATTGTCCGAGACCCGGTAGCTGCGCCACCTGTTCGTGCACCATGCAACATGTCTGACGTGCATGGAGGGCTGGCTTACGTGATGATGGTGATGGACCTCACGCGGGCGGCTCGCTGCACTTCCGACAAGCGCACCGGCCGTGAATGCTGCAGCCGGATACCACCAGCCGTCGCTCCGCCGACGATAGCCCGAACGATAGTAGCGGGAACCACGGTGCCCATGCCAATAATGTGACCTGTTTCGGCTGCTCGAAGGACGCCGCCGGTTTGACGAGTGATGCCGTGGCGGTGGCCGCCGGTTGTTCGAATGATGCCGCGATGACGACGACCGCTGACGGGATTGCTGGGAATGATGACGCCTTGGCGGCGGCCGATCCTGGACGAGAACCAGATCGTCGGAAAGCTGCGGTTGAGGCGAGCTAAAACTTTGAATAGGTCCTGCCCATGATGGCAATGCGGACGAGATGGCCATCAGAAAGCTCATCAAAGCTGCGGACAGGGATATGCGCAATTTCTTCATTCACGTATCCTCCCGGGTAAGGGGTCATCGAACCCCATATGTGAGATAGGGCTCGCTTTCATAACGTCCATTGAACGTCTTATCGTAGTTTACGTTTTTCTCCGCCCGATGGAGCGGTCGTCTCCCATTTGTCGCGGCTCATTCAGCCGACGCGGCATTTGGTACTCTTCTCCGCTTTTTTCGAGATATCGCCGAGGCTTTCAAAGCCGCTGACGATTTGCTTCAGTTCTTTGCATTTGACGGCGGCGCTTGCTTCGCCGAGCGTATCGCCACATGGGAAGTGAAGAGGGATCAGCATGAACGACATCCACACCGGCGCCTGCCTTTGCGGCGCGGTGCGTTTCAAGACGCAAGGCAAATTGCGGGAGGTGGTTGCCTGCCATTGCTCGCAATGCCGCAAGCAGACGGGGCTCTATTACGCGGCAACCAATGTGCCAGCTGACAGTATCAGCATAGAGGGCGAAGACGCGATCACCTGGTATCGTGCCAGTTCCTTCGCCCGCCGCAGCTTCTGCAAGATCTGCGGCTCGGCGCTGTTCTGGGTGGCTGACAGCGCCGATGAAATCTCGATCATGGCGGGGTTGTTCAACAGTCCGACCGAGCTGAAACTTGCCTATCACATTTTCTGTGCCGACAAGGGCGATTTCTATGAGATTGCCGACGGTCTGCCGCAATACAGGCAGGGCCGGCCGGGATTGCTGACGGCCGGGTCTGCGGATTGAACCTCAGAGCCCGTCCTTCTGTGCCATCGCGCGGGTCAGTTTCTCGACTTCTTCGCGCAGTGCTGACAGTTCGGTCAGCACCTTGAGGTCGATCTTCTGATGCAGTGAAAGGACTTCCAGCTCGGCCTTGAGATTAACTTCGTAATCCTTGGAGGCCTCGAAACGATCGCGCTCCGTTTGCCGGTTCTGCGACATCATGATGATCGGCGCCTGGATGGCGGCGATCATCGACAGGACGAGGTTGAGGAAAATGAAGGGGTAGGGATCAAACGCCCGCGTCATCAGCACGATGGTGTTAATGGCGCACCAGAAAACAAGGAAAGCCAGGAAGGCAATGATGAACGACCAGGAGCCGCCGACGCGGGCGATGCCGTCAGCGAGGCGTTCGCCGAAGGAAGCGTTGGCAGAGAAGGCGGCGTTGATATCTGTCGAAACGATCTTGCGCTCGTGCGCCTTCTTGAGCACGCGTTTTTCGATTTCGCCGAGCTCATCCGCTGACTTGTCGAAATGCTGATGGACGAAATTGGGCAGGTTATACATTGGAAGGCTCCGAAGGCTTTGTCGCGTTGCCCTGAAGTATTCGGTTATGCCTGCGAAATGCAATGTGAAAGGGCTGTTATTCCCGTTAGCTCGGGTTGGCTTGATCGAGCAGCCAGGCATGCGACGGGAAAAAGCGCTCGAGCCCGTATTCCCGTCCGAACATCACGTCATGTTCGATATAGCGATAGTCGCGCACCAGCGGGTCGAGGCTCTGTTCCTTGCGCGCCCAGTCCCGAAATGTCTGGTTGTCGCGCGTTGCCAGCTGATAGCGGTCGATGATGTTGTATTTCTTCTGAACGCGCCCGAGAAAGCCGGTGTAGAAGGGGTGCTCGTAGCCGGCGATCTTCAGGATGTGATAGGGCAGCAGCGACGGGCTGATGGTGCCGACATCCTTGCGTACGCCCTTCCTGTTGGACCAGATGACCAGCGGCGTTTCATGTTGCTGCTTCATGACGTCGAGGGCCGCGCGGCGCGTCGCGACCTGTTCGGGCATGTAGCCTGTGTCCGGGTAGACGGTGCCGAGCGGCGGGAGATGGTCGCCCCAAAGGACGATGATCGTTTCGCGGTCCCGTTTGGCCGCCCAATCCATCAGCATCTTCAGGCTTTCATCCGCCTCGCG
>JAGWJK010000619.1 GCA_028865845.1 Rhizobiaceae bacterium | reverse complement strand
CCCGCCGTCGAAGCAGCCAAGAGCTTCCTCGCCGGCACGACCATCAAGAGCGCCCATGTCATCTGGAAAGAGGACGTGCGCCACTGGCATCCGAATCAGGAATGGATCTGGCAGGCTGGCGGCCTCGGCGTTTTCGATCCCGGCATCAACGCCCTGTCGATCGTCACCCACATCCTGCCGCCGCTGTTCCTGACCGGCGCCGTGCTGGAATTCCCGGAAAACCGCGATTCGCCGATTGCCGCCGACCTGCACTTCAAGAGTGGCCAGGGACTTCCGGTTCACGCCGAATTCGACTGGCGCCAGACCGGCAAGCAGAGCTGGGACATCATCGCCGAAACCGATGCCGGCACGATGCTGCTCGCTGACGGCGGCTCCAAGCTCTCCATCAACGGCACACTGACGCCTTCGGAGCCGGAAGCGGAATATCCCTCGCTTTATCGCCGCTTCGCGGAGATCGTCAAAGCAGGCAAATCCGACGTCGATCTTGCGCCGCTGCGCCACGTTGCCGATGCCTTCATGCTCGGTAAGCGCAAGTTCGTGGAAGCCTTTCACGACTGAGATCAAACTGACGCATGAAATGCGTTGCCCTGGCTCTCCGGGTGACGCATCTTCACACGTCACGGAGATCCACATGTCGACTGAAAATGATCAAAACTTCGGGCTCGGCGTGACGCACAAGCACGTGACGCTCGCCGAGCCGAACGAGCGATGGGCAGAGGCCTATACGCTGGCTGAAGCCGCCATTCGCCAGGCCCTCGGCGATCTTGCCCTCGATATCCAGCATTTCGGCAGCACGGCCATTCCGGGCATCAAGGCAAAACCGATCATCGACATCGCCGTCGGCGTCCGCCATTTCGAGGATGGCCTTGCCTGTGTCGGGCCGATGGAAAGCATCGGCTATGACTATGCCGGACGCGACATCGTTCCCGACGACCACATTTTCGGCCGCGGCATAGCGGGGCAGACACGCACGCATCTCGTCCATATCGTCGAGCACGGCGGCGCTAACTGGACGAGATTCATCGTGTTTCGCGACAGGCTTCGCGCAGAGCCTGACCTAGCGGAGGCTTATGAAACGCTGAAAATCGAACTGGCCGGAGAATTCGCCGATAATCGCGCCGCCTATACGGAGGCAAAACGCACCTTCATCGATCAAGTGGTCGCGCAGAGCCTCAAGGTCTGAACGAGGCGGTTTTAGCAGGGCTGGATCAGGCCTTCTTTTCCCAACGCCCGTCCTGGGTCTGCTGCCAATAGGTGAGGCTGTGCCCCTCGCCCTTCAGCCTTTTCCACTGCGCGCGGGCGCCTTCCAACTGTTCCTGGTCATAGCCGTCGAACATGAAGACGATACGCTGGTAGGCGTCGATACCGGTCGCCTCGGCACCATCGACGAAAAAGCGGACGGTGGCGCCGTTCGGGTTTTCCGGCGACACCGTCAACAAGACTGGCTGCTTGTCCGGCATGTCGCCCTCATCCGTGCCATGCGGCAGGAAACTATCCTCGCGATAGGTCCAGAGATGGGCATCGAGCTGATCGCGGCGCGTCGGCGCGCGCATCTGCACCGCAACCTGCCAGCCGCGTTCGACGCTTTTGTCGAGCAGCGGCGGCAAGGCGTCTTCCAGCTTGGATTCGGTCAGATGATAGAAGAGAACGTCGGTCACGCCGGCATTCCTTTGCTGTGCACTATGATTCGTAGTTCGCCCGGACGAGCTCGTCGAGAAGGCGGACGCCGAAGCCCGACCCCCAGGACTGGTTGATCTCGTCCTGTATCGAGCCCATCGCCGTGCCGGCGATGTCGAGGTGCGCCCAGGGCGTATCCTGAACGAAGCGCTTGAGGAACTGCGCCGCGGTGATCGAACCGGCATGGCGGCCGCCGGTATTCTTCATATCCGCGAACTTGCTGTCGATCATCTTGTCGTAGTCCTTGCCGAGCGGCATGCGCCACAGGCGTTCATAGGTGACAAGACCGGCTGCGGTCAGCTCGCTTGCAAGCTTGTCGTCGTTGCAGAACAGGCCGGCATGCAGATTACCAAGCGCGACGAGAATCGCGCCGGTCAGCGTCGCCAGATTGATCATGAACTGCGGCTTGAAGCGATCGTTCGTGTACCAAAGCGCATCGCAGAGCACGAGCCTTCCCTCGGCGTCGGTATTGATCACTTCGATCGTCTGGCCCGACATCGAGGTCACGATATCGCCCGGGCGCTGAGCGTTGCCGTCAGGCATGTTTTCGACCAGACCGATGACGCCGATCGCGTTGACCTTGGCGCCGCGAGCGGCGAGCGTGTGCATCAAGCCGGTGACGGCGGCAGCACCACCCATGTCGCCCTTCATATCTTCCATGCCAGCTGCCGGCTTGATGGAAATGCCGCCGGTGTCGAAGACGACACCCTTACCGATGAAGGCAACCGGCTTGTCCTTCGCCTTGCCGCCCTTCCACTGCATGATGACCAACCGAGGCGGACGCACGGAGCCTTGCGCAACGCCAAGAAGCGCGCCCATGTTCAGCCGGCGCATCTCGCGTTCGGTGAGGATCTCCACCTCGACGCCGAGCTTTTCCAATTCCTTGGCCTTGGCGGCGAATTCGACCGGGCCGAGCACGTTCGGCGGCTCGTTGACGAGATCGCGCGCTAGGACGACGCCGTCGGCAATCGCCTCGGAATCGGCAAAGAGCTTCTTTGCAGCGGAATGGTCGGCGGTGACGATGGTGACCTTTACCGGCTTCTGGCCGTTGTTCTTGTCCTCGTCGTCGCCCTTCTTCGTCTTATAAGTGTCGAAGCTGTATGCCCGCAGCAGCATGCCGAGCGCAAAATCCGCGGCCGCCTTGGCGGGCGAATCGATACCGGGCACATCGACAAAGATCGAGACCTTCTCGACGTTGCGGATTTTCGATGCAGCACTGCCGCCGAGCTTCAGCCAGTCGTGAGCGCTCAGTTCCTTGGCTTTTCCGGTACCGATGACGATGACGCGATCGACCGGCGAGCCCTCAGGCGCCACCATATCGAGGGTGGTCAACCCCTTGCCGGTGAAACGAACGATGCGAGAGGCCTTGGCGAAGACGTTCGCCGGGTCGGCGCTGTCGGCTCCAACAGGCAAATCGCTCTCGGTGTCCTTCAAAAGAATGGCCAGGCCGCCATTGAGTCGAACCGATTTGGCGAAGGAAATCTCAAATTTCACAGACATTTCTGCTCCGATGAATGCGCACGCTGCAAGAAAAATTTACATGATCGCGATCATCCAAGGTTTCCCAATGGAATACAAGCTTTTGGCGAGACATTCGGTGAGGAAACACCAAGGCGATATTCAAATCCCTGTCATCTAGGACGGATAGCGTATCGGGGTATTTTCGCGTGCCACCGTTCCACCGGTGCGACCATCTATCGGGACCTTGCCTTGATTATCGACTTCAGCAGCTTCGATCGCCGGGAGCGTTTTCCCGAAATCCTGAGGCCGCGTACGGCTGGCGACGCTTTCGTGCTCGTCTTCTGTCTCTGGTGGGGGCTGCTCGGGTTATTTTCGATCTTTCCACAGATCGATCTCACGGTCGCGGCGCTATTCTTCCAGCCCGAGCAATGCGTGATACCGGTCAAGGCCGGACAGGTCTGCGGCACATTTCCCTATAATGACGATGCCCATATGCGGCTGCTGCGGGACATATTCTTTCAGCTTCCCTATATCGTCGCTGTCGTCCTCTGCTGGATGCTGCTCCGCTGCTGGCAGCATCACGGGGCGACCTTCAATACGCTCCGGGCCCGCAATCTGAAGATCGCGCTCGGCTCCTTGCTTCTCGGACCCGTCGTCATCGTCAACCTATGGCTGAAGGCGTTTTCGGGCCGCCCGCGGCCGCGTCAGACCGATCTGTTCGGCGGCATGCTGGATTTCGTGCATGCCGGCTCCTTCGCCGGCAAATGTGTGAGCAATTGCTCCTTTATTTCCGGAGAGGCT
>JAGWJK010000618.1 GCA_028865845.1 Rhizobiaceae bacterium | reverse complement strand
ACTTCGGCGAGAAGCGCGAGTTGCTGGGAGCGGTCGCCGCAGTCGGGTTTGGGCTGCTGCGACAACGGCTCCTTGCCGCCACGGCAATGATCGGCGCGGTCGACACTGCGTTGTCGGCTTTTGGCAGCGCCTATCTCGACTTTGCCGTCGGCAACCCCGCGCTCTATCGGCTAATGTTCGGTCCGGCGCTGGCGGTGGGGCACTCGGCGCGACCGACCTCGGCGCTTGCGGCCGGCGCGGAGACGAAGACGATCCTTGAAGGCATTCTCCGGCGGGGCGCCATATCGGGCGTGTTCGCCATCGATCCTGATGATGCCGGCGCCCGCGAGATGGGTCATCTCGCGGTATGGTCGGCGCTGCATGGTCTGGCGATGCTGATCATCGATCAAAAGGCAGAAGTCGATCTTCCCGCCGAAACGCTGCTGGCCGGTGTGCTGCAGCGTGTCCTCAACGGCATTCTCATCTCAAGGTCATGAAGGTTCCGACGATGACAAATGAACTCCAACAGGCAAACCTCGAAATCCGGTCCACGATTTCACGCGAAGGGCGTCTCGAGCTGAAGCTGGAAGAGGCAATCATTCCGGAGCTTGCGGATGATGAGGTGCTGGTCCGCGTCGAGGCGGCACCAATCAATCCGGCAGACCTGTTGGTGCTGTTCGGTCCGGCCAGCCTCGCAACGGTTGAAGCCGGCGGCAGCGCCGCGCGCCCGCTCGTCACAGTGGAGGTTCCTTCGTCACGGCTCGCGGACATTGCCGCGCGGCTCGGTCAGTCGTTGCGTGTCGGCAATGAAGGGGCAGGTGTCGTCGTCAAGGCCGGTCGGGATGTTGAGGTGTTTCTGGGAAGGACCGTCGCCCTTCGTGACGGCATGTTTGCGCACTATCGCGTTGCAAGGGCAGCCGACTGCATGGTTTTCGGCGAAGGCGTTACGCCGCGACAGGCTGCGTCGGCCTCGATCAATCCGATGACCGTGCTTGCCATGGTCGAGACCATGCGTCGCGAGGGACATACCGCGCTCGTCCACACCGCGGCCGCCTCCAATCTCGGGCAGATGCTCAACCGAGTTTGCCTTGCCGACGGCATACCGCTGGTCAACATCGTCAGGAATGCCGAACAGGTTGAGATATTGCGCGAGATCGGCGCGTCTTACGTCATCGACAGCACATCTCCCACATTCGACGATGAGTTGACGAGAGCGATCGGCGAAACCGGCGCCACCTTGGCCTTCGACGCGATCGGCGGCGGCACCGTGGCGGCAACGATCCTGACGAGCATGGAAAAGGCGCTTACGCTCAAAGCTTCGACGTTCAGTCGCTACGGCTCGGCGACGCACAAGCAGGTCTATATCTACGGATTGCTGGACCCTGGTCCGAAGATAATCGCCGGCAACATGGGTGCGGCCTGGGGCGTCGGCGGCTGGCTGATGAGCTGGTATCTGCAAAAGCTCGGCGCGGATACCGTCAAGCGGCTCCGTGACAGGGTGATTGCCGAAATCACCACCACCTTTGCCAGCCGATATACGGCGGAGCTGTCGTTGGCAGAGGCGCTTTTACCGGAAATGATCGCGGCCTATACGAAGCGCGCGACCGGCGCGAAATATCTGATCGTACCCACCAAGGCGGGTTAGCGGAGGTGGGTACCTAGCCGCGATCCGGCTGCTTCCAGCATTCTTCGAAAATCAGTTCTTCGAGCGGGAGGCGATCCCGCCAACCTTTTACCGCGAGCTCTGGCATGTCGTAGAGTTCGTCGACATAGCCGACGCACAGCCATGCAACGATGGTGATGTGGGCCGGTATGCCAAGGATCGCCTTGATCGCATCGTCATGAAAGATGCTGACCCAGCCGACGCCGACGCCTTCCGCGCGGGCGGCTAGCCAGAGGTTCTGGACGGCACAGACGGTGGAATAGACGTCCGTCGCCGGATTATGGGTCCGGCCGAGAACGACAGGGCCGGCGCGCCCGGAATCGCAGGTTATACAGATACTGAGCGGCGCCTTGCGGATGCCTTCGAGCTTCAAGGCCCGATATTGCGACCGGCGGTCGCCTTCGAACATCCGGGATGCTTCTTCGTTGGCCTGCGAGAATGCCTGCCACACCCGCTCGCGCGTTTCGGCCTGTCTGACCAGAATGAAGTTCCACGGCTGCATGAAGCCCACAGACGGCGCGCTATGGGCGGCATCGAGGAGCCGGCGGATCAGGTCTTCCGGCAATGGATCCGATCGAAACTGATCGCGAACATCGCGGCGGGTCTCGATGGCGCGGTAGACGGCCGCGCGTTCCGGCTCGGAAAACGCTCCCGCGGGTATCAGGTGATGACCCGGCCCCTTCGCAGAGGGTTTGGGCGATTTCGTCGGATCGTCAGGAGAAGACATGTTCGGCCGTGGTTTTTGAAAGGCGACGACAGGTCGCCAACTGCATGGGGTATACTATGACGCGACGATCGTGGAGATATCGGGGCGGCGAGCGGTGGCGAATTCTTACGTTGTCATTCCGAGCGAAACAAGCATGCTGATCCTTGCGCAAAATTGCGCCGCTATAGCGGCACCGAAATCCGAGGCTTTCGTTGAAGCGGCGGAGCGGATAGCAGCATACGCGCATGTAGGCGACCGCCCTTTGACATCAGCGCCATTCTGCCCCATATCAGCGGCTAATCGAACCGCGGGCACGATTTTTCGTGCGCGCGGTTTTGCATTTTGAATGGCGCAGTTTTTGCAATTCATTCGCATCCGCATCGGAGAGACGCATGAACGAACAGGGCAATCAGACCATCAGGCGGCTCGCCTTCTGGGGCATGCCGTTGTCGCTCGTGGTCCTGGCGCTGAAGATGGCTGCCTGGTGGGTCACCGGCTCCGTCGCTTTGTTGTCGGATGGTCTCGAATCCCTCGTCAACGTCGTCGCGGCCTTCATCGCCTTCTTCGTCATCCGCTATGCGCAGAAGCCCGCTGATCAGGACCATCCCTTCGGGCACCACAAGGCGGAATATCTCTCCGCCGTAACCGAGGGCGTGATGATCGTCGTTGCGGCGGTGATGATCGTGCAGGAAGCCGTCGGGCATCTTGGCAATCCGCAGCCGCTCGAGGCGCCGGTTCTCGGCCTTGCCATCAACACCGTCGCCACCGTGATCAACGCGATCTGGGCGGTGATCCTCATCCGCACAGGCCGTGAACATCGTTCGCCGGCATTGTCGGCCGACGGCCAGCACATCATGTCCGATGTCTATACATCGATCGGCGTGTTGATCGGCCTGCTGCTGGCGCTTGGCACCGGCTACCCGATCTTCGATCCGGTGCTCGCCATCGTGGTTGCCATCAATATCCTCTATCAGGGTTGGAAGGTCATCTCCAATTCCATCGACGGGTTGATGGACAAAGCCGTGCTTCCGGAAGAGGAGAGGGTGATCAAGGAGGCGATCGCCACCCACGCCGGCGGTTCTCTCGGCGTGCACGACCTGAAGACACGCCGCGCGGGCTCTGTGACCTTCGTCGATTTCCATCTCGTCGTGCCGGCCGCCATGCCGGTGCGCGACGCTCATCGCATCTGCGACCGCCTTGAAGATGCCATACGGGCGATCCATGCGGGCGCCGAAATTACCATTCATGTGGAGCCGGAGGGCGAGAAGGCCCATGGCATCCGCGTCAAAGTGATCAAGGAGACCTAACATGCCGAACACTGACGTTTCCGGCCTGTCGATGCTCGGCAGCCACACCGAAACGGCCGCAAATCCCGAGGCCGCCATTCTCGAAAAAGTATCGGCCGGCCATGCCGGCACGGATTACGTCGTGCGTTTCACCGCGCCGGAATTCACCTCGCTTTGCCCGATGACCGGCCAGCCGGACTTCGCCCATATCGTCATCGACTACGCACCCGATGCGGCTCTGGTGGAATCGAAGACGCTGAAGCTGTTCATGACCTCGTTTCGCAACCATGGCGCCTTCCATGAAGAC
>JAGWJK010000617.1 GCA_028865845.1 Rhizobiaceae bacterium | reverse complement strand
TCAGCGGGTCCGGTTGGCAGGCGCCGATCACAAATGGCGTAGAAGACGCGCTGCATCGCTCGGCCAGAAGGGCCTGTATCTTGTCGAATTCTTGCTCGGTTTGATTGTGGAATTCGCCAGCGGTTCCGTTCGAATAAATGCCATCGACCTTGGCGTCGATGAGGATATCGATCTCCGCGCCGAGCTTGTCGAATTCGATGCTATCGTCTGGCGCGATCGGCAGCAGCAAGCTTGCCCAGTTGCCGCGGATGATGGGGTGCCGCTTCTTCGCGTCCATCTATTCATTTCCCTGATGGCATCAGTTTAATTGAGATTGTCGCGGACACAGGCCTTGAACTGCCCGGGTGCGACTTGCCGCAGTTGAGGGATCGTACCAGCACAGCGATCGAGCGCATTCGGACAGCGCGTGCGAAAGACGCAACCGCTTGGCGGATTGGCCGGGCTTGGAATATCACCCTTCAGGATCAGCCGGTCGCGCCGGGCATCCGGGTCGGGCGATGGAATGGCGGAGAGCAGGGCGCGCGTATAGGGATGCTGAGGCTTCGCATAAAGCTCGGCGCTCGGTGCGATTTCCATGATGCGACCGAGATAGAGTACGATTACCCGATCGCAAATATATTCGACGACAGCAAGATCATGAGAGATAAACAGCATCGTGAGGCCGAGCCGCTGCTGCAAGTCACGTAGAAGGTTGATCACCTGCGCCTGGATCGAGACGTCGAGCGCGGAAACTGGCTCGTCTGCCACGATGAATTCGGGAGATAGAGTCAAGGCGCGGGCAATGCCGATGCGCTGGCGCTGCCCACCGGAAAACTCGTGGGCGTAGCGATTAATTGCATCAACCGGCAACTCGACCTGGGCCAAGGCTGCTTGGGCGCGTTCTAGCCTTTCGCGCGCCGATCCGATTCCTTGGATCTTCAGGCCCTCAGTGAGGATTTCGCCGATCGTCATGCGGGGCGACAGGCTCGCGAAGGGGTCTTGGAAAATATACTGCATGCGCGGCCGTTGCTGCCGCAGCGCCGAGGCGGAGAGGGCGGTAAGTTCCTTCCCGTCGAAGCTGACGCTTCCTGACGAGGGTTCGACCAGCCGAAGGATGGAACGTCCGATTGTCGTCTTTCCGCTCCCAGATTCGCCGACAAGCCCGACGACTTCACCCTTGCCGATGTCGAATGAGATGCCTTGCAGAATATTCAGCCTTGCACCGCGGGACGTATAGTGTTTCGAGAGTTCGCGGACGGAGAGCAATGGCTCGCTCATCTAGATCTCCTGCCATCTGATGCAGCGGCTGCGACGCTGCGAATTGATCTCTTCAAGTGCTGGAACCGCGGCATGACACGCTTCGACCGCGAACCTGCAACGCGGGGCAAAAGCACAGCCGCTTGGCATATTCATCAGGCTCGGAACCATGCCAGGAATAGCTGCGAGCTTTTCACCAGCTCGTTTCATTCGCGAGGCGTCGCCAAGGCGCGGCATTGAGGCGAGCAAGCCCATTGTGTAAGGATGTCTCGGATTGCGAAAAACTTCGCCGACTGGTCCTTCTTCGACGATCCTTCCGGCATACATAACCGCGACGCGATGGGCGATTTCCGCGACCACGCCGAGATTGTGCGTGACGAACAGCATGGCCATGCCGCGCTCGCGCTGCAGCTTGAGAAGCAGATCGAGGATCTGCGCCTGGATCGTCACGTCGAGCGCGGTGGTCGGTTCGTCGGCAATCAACAGCGCAGGATCGCAGGCCAGTGCCATGGCAATCGTGGCGCGTTGCCGCATGCCGCCAGAGAGTTCATGTGGATATTGGCCGGCACGGCGTCTGGCATCCGGTATGCCAACGCTTTCGAGCAGCGTAACGGCGGCATCCATCGCGGCCTTCCGGTTGGCGCCGCGGTGGACACGGATCGGTTCGGCGATCTGGTCGCCGATCGTGAAAACGGGATTGAGGCTTGACATCGGCTCCTGGAACACCATGCCGATGTCGTCGCCCCTAATCCTGCGCATGCTCTCCTCATCGATGGAAACAAGATCCTGCACCGCGCCGGAGCGGGTCGTCAGGCGGATGCTGCCGGAGGCGATTACGCCGATATTGCGGGTGAGCAATCGCATCACCGATAGGCTGGTAACCGATTTGCCGGAGCCTGATTCACCGACGAGCGCTAGTGTCTCGCCGGCGGCGACCGATAGATCGATATCGTTGACCGCCGTGATCTCGCTGCCGCGGACGCGGAAGATCGTTCGCAGTCCCTTGATGTCGAGTATGGGTTCGGAGGTCTGTTGCATTTGCGCTCGCTCTCAGTTCAGCAGGCCGGTTGCGCGCAGGATCTCGTCGATCCGTGCGGTTTCGGCGTCGTTCAGAGCGGCGCGCGGTCGCGGCATAACGGCAGAATCGATGATGCCAAGGCTGCGCATGGCCGCTTTGAAGGCACCAATGCCAGATGCGCCACCGCTCACACGACCCTGCGCGACCCAGACGATTTCGAAGAGACGGCAAAGCCGCTCCTGCTCTTTTCTTGCTGCGGCCCAGTCACCCCGCTTTGCGGCATCCCAAAGGCGGACATATCCGTGCGGATCGACATTGGCGATACCGGGCACGACGCCATGGGCACCCATCAAGAGGGCGTTGTCGACGACGATCTCGGAGCCAGTCATCAAGAAGACGTCCTTGTGTTCGGCAAGGTCGAGGAGCGCGTAGCGGAAGTTGCCGTCGTCACCGCTGGAATCCTTGAGGCCGATGATCGTGCCTTCCTTGGCGAGCGTGACGACGGTCTGTCGCTGAAGCTTGACGTGCACGCAGACAGGAATGTCGTAGGCAACCAGGGGAACATCCACGGCATCGCGAATGTACCGGAAATGATCGAGAATCTCGGACTGGCCGGTAACCGTATAGAAGGGTGCGGTGACAACCACAGCATCGGCACCGGCTGCCTTTGCAGTCTTCGAATGGGCAATGACACGATCCGTGGTCGGGTCGATGACGCCGACGATCAACGGCACGCGTCCGTTCACCACCTTGGCGGAGTGCTCGATGATCTCCCGTCGGGTCTTCTCGTCATGGAAGATTACTTCGCTCGTCGAACCCAGCACGAAGACACCATGGCAGCCGGCATCGATCAGGTGCTCCAGTACCCGGGTATAGGAGGGGTAGTCGACGGTGAAATCCGGGTTGAGCGGCGTGACGACGGGAGGGACAACACCCTTGAATTTGGTCATTTTCACTTTCTTTCGATTGTCAGTTCAGTTCGGCACGGGGGTCGAAGGCATCTCTGAGGCCATCGCCAATGAAGTTGATTGCGAGCACGGCAAGGATCAGTGCGGCACCGGGGAAAAGCCACTGCCATGGATATTGTTCGAGCACGGAGGTCGAGCGGGCTGCATTCAGCATGTTGCCCCAGCTTGCCGCCGGTGGCGCGATGCCGAGACCAAGGAAGGACAGACCCGCTTCGAGTAGAATGGCATTGGCGATCTGCAGCGTGGCATAGACGACGAGGATGTCGATCGAGTTCGGCAGGCCGTGGCGGAAGAGCAGATGGCCGACGCCGGCGCCCATCCCGCGGGCTGCCAGGACGAAATCGCGCTCGCGCAATTCCAGCAGTCGGGAGCGGATCATGCGCGCCAGCAACGGCCACGAGAGGAGCGAGATGACCAGCACCGTCGGCCAGATGCCGGTCCCCGCAATCGAGGCGAGCACGAGCAGGAAGATGACGGGCGGCAAGGTCATGACCAGATCGACGAAGCGCATGGACGCAGCATCGACCCAGCGTCCTGCGAGCGCAGAGGCAGCCCCGAAGAGAAAGCCGATGACAGCGGAAAGCGCGGTTGATGCAACGGCAACCAGCAGCGAGATCCTTCCGCCCTCCAGCACGCGTGCAAAGACATCACGGCCAACACCGTCAGTTCCAAACCAGTGCGTCATGGTAGGGCCGCTGTTCATCGCCAAAAGATCGATGTC
>JAGWJK010000616.1 GCA_028865845.1 Rhizobiaceae bacterium | reverse complement strand
CCGGGTCCGGTCGATCCCCACCGGGTGCTCGTGGTGCCGATCGCCCACGACACGCATGAGCGGCTGAAGGGCACGATCGTCTGGCGCGATGCCACTGAGGCGGCAAACGCCGTCAGCGACGACGAGGATGACGACGATCTGCCGCTGCGGGCGATCGCGGTCTAGCGGCCCCGGCTTCGCCGTTTATCTCAGCGCGGCGACAATTTTTTCTGAAGGAAGAAGCGGCTGCGGCCGGCCGGAAATTCCGGAAGTTCGCCGAAGATGGCATAGCCGGCGCGCTGATAGGCGCGCAGCGCCTGCGGGCTGAAGGTATCGATCCATGCTCCATGGCAACCGCGCGCGCAGGCCTCGGCCTCGGCCTTTTCCAGCAGCTTGCCGGCCATGCCCTGTCCGCGCAGGCTTTCCGGCACGAACAGCCACTGTGTGAACAGCCAGCCCCAGGCAGTGTAGCCCGAAATGCCGCCGATGGTCTTTCCTGCCTCGTCGCGGATCAGGACGGCGACGGCACGTCGGCCGGAAGGGCCGACATCGGCGGTGTTGAAGGCACCGAGACCTTCGCCGATCGCGGCAAGGTCGCTTTCGGAAGGGGTGTCGGTCAGTTCGATTTGCGTCATGGGCTTACCGTCCTTCACGCCACCACATGGCGGAGAAGGCAAAGAGCAGGGCGGAGAGGCCGGCGAAGCCTGCAAAAAGCGGCAGCGTGTTGATGCCCTTCAAGACGGTTTCATCGGTCATGCGGATAGTCAGGCGCTGGTCGTCGGCAATGCGCACAGCGCCGCGCACCGGCAGGATCGGCGGCACAGTGACGCCGCCATT
Source organism: Rhizobiaceae bacterium (assembly GCA_028865845.1). GTDB lineage: Bacteria > Pseudomonadota > Alphaproteobacteria > Rhizobiales > Rhizobiaceae > Rhizobium. The sequence continues at coordinate 3,130 of JAGWJK010000616.1, read as the reverse complement.
GGCGCCGGCAACGCGGGTAACGAGGCCTTTCGTCTTGTCAGCCAGCGGCTTCAGCGTCTGCGTGGTCGAGATCATCGCCTTGAATTCCGGCGCATCGACCGCGCCGACATGCACGAGCGTCGAAAGATTGCCGTTGTGGATCTCGAAAAGGCCGATCTCGTCCATGTGCTTTTCGGCCTGATAGAGACCGGGCTGCGTTTGCTTCAGCTGCACCGTCTGCGTCTTGCCGGAGGGCGACTTGATGGTGGCCGGGCCGGGATCGTCGCCGATGGTCTGACGGGTGATCTGCAAGACGCGGCCGGACGCGGTCGCCGTTAGCGCCTCTTCCTCGAGCGCCGGCTCCTTCAAAAGCCAGTGGGCGATGCGGCGATAGAGCGACACATGCGGTCCGCCGCCTTCGAAGCCACGCGCCCAGAGCCATCCCTGATCGGAGAGCAGCATGGCGACGCGACCCTGGCCCACGCGGTTCAGAACCAGCAGGGGATGGTTATCGGCGCCGACCATTACGGTCTGGCCCTTGGGCTTGTCGACATCGACGCTGCGGAACCAGCGGCCCCAATGCGGCGGCTCGCTGTCCGATCCGTCGAGGCCGCGTGTCACCGGATGCTTGCGTCCCTGTTCCGACAGGCGTGGATAGAACGGCTTCTCGATCATTTCGCCTGTCGGCTCGGCCGGCAACACCGAGGAGAGCGGTGTCAACGCAATCGAATTGCCGCTCGCATGTTCCGGGCCGGCGGCGACCAAGAGCGCACCGCCGTTTTGCACATATTGAGCCATGTAATCATAATAGATCGTCGGCAGGACGTTGGGGCGATCCTGGTAACGGTCGAAGATGATCAGGTCGAAGGAATTGATCTTGTCGACAAAAAGCTCGCGTGTCGGGAAGGCGATCAGCGACAGCTCGTTGATCGGCGTGCCGTCCTGTTTGTCTGGCGGCCGCAGGATGGTGAAATGCACGAGATCGACGGAAGCGTCGGATTTCAGCAGGTTGCGCCACGCACGCTCGCCGGCATGCGGCTCGCCGGAAACCAGAAGCACGCGCATGTTCTGCCTGATACCTTCGATCAGCTGAACGGTGCGATTGTTGACGGTGGTCACTTCGCCCGGCACCTCGGCAACGGCAAATTCGAGCACGTTGTTGCCGGCGCGGGGCACCTTTAAGCTGAATGGCGTGTCCTGGCCGGGCGTCGCCTGCAATGTGGCGATCTCGTCGCCGTTGAGCTTGATCGTCACCGGCGCGGTGCCGCCCGGGCTCTTGCCGTCATCGACGACGCGCAGGACGATCTGTACCTCTTCCTCGTTGACGATCCCGAAGCGAGGGGCACGCACCACTTCGATACGGCGGTCGAATTCATCCGGCTTGCCGGTGATCAGCCCATGGATCGGCGCGTCGAAACCGAGCGCCTGGTTGACGCCAGGGATGTCGTGGATCTGACCGTCGGTGAGGAAGATCGCGCCGCCGACGCGGGCGGGCGGAACATCGGCAATAGCGGAAGACAGTGCTGCGAACAGTCGCGTCGACGGCGATTCCGCTTCCGCAGGGTCCTTCACCTCAACGATGCGTGGCTCTATGCGTGGAAACTGCGCCAGTCGATCCTTCAAGGCCGCCAGCGCATCGTCCGTCATCTTGATGCGTTCGGCCGTCTGCTGGCTCTGGCTGCGGTCGACGATAACGGGGACGATGGTCGAGAGCTGATCCCGATCCTCCTGCATCAGTACCGGATTTGCGAGTGCTGCCAGCAACGCGAATGCCGCAAGGGCGCGTATCCAGCCGCCGCGCATGCGCCGGAAGATTGCCAGTGCGGCAATCGCAAGCATCAGCACGGCAAAAGCTGTAAGAATGGGCCAGGGCAGGAAGGGGGCGAAGCCGATATTCATCTTATTGCCCCAGCCGTTCCAGGATGTCGCCTATGTGCACCTGATCGGACTTATAGTTGCCGGTCAGCATGTACATCATGATGTTGACCCCCGTGCGGTAGGCATATTCGCGCTGCGTCTCATCGGGCGGCACGGTCGGCAGCAGGGGCGAACCGTTGTCATCGACGGCCCAGGCGCCGGCGAAATCATTGCCGGTGATCATGATCGGCGTCACGCCATCCGAGGATGCGACCGCCTGCCCATCGGTGCTGGCGCGGGGATCCTGCCGCGCCTCGATCCAGAGCGGGCTGTCGGCATAACGCCCCGGGAAGCTCGATAGCAGATAGAAGGACTTGGTGAGAACATGGCCGGCCGGGACAGGCTCCAGTGTCGGGATGTCGAGATTGGCGAGAATCGCCTGCAGCCGCTGGCCATTCGGGCTAGGGCTCGAATTGTCTCCCATCGTGTCGATGGCGTCGCGCGTGTCGAAGAGAACGGTGCCGCCATTGCGCATGTAGGCGTCGATCCGATTGATGGCGTCGTTCGACGGCATCGGCGCTGTCGCGGAGATCGGCCAGTAAATGATCGGATAAAAGGCGAGTTCGTCCTTTGCAGGATCGATACCGACCGGAGGGCCTGGCTCGAGCGTCGTACGATAGGTCAGGAAATCCGACAGGCCGGCGAGCCCTCGCTCGGAAATATGATCGACCTCGGCCTCGCCGGTCACGACATAGGCGAGGTGGGTCTTGTCGAGCCGCGAGTAGATGGCATCGTCGCCTGGCCTGGAATCATCAGCCCTTGTGGTTGCAGGGTGCAGGAATGCGGCGACCGAAATTGCAAGCAGCATCACTGCGGCGCCGCCTGCTACGGTCTTTCCGGCGCGGCGTAGCCGCGGGAAGGCGCCATTCATGAACAGGACGATCAGGCTGTCGGCCAGCAGGATCAGGAAAGCCAGTGTGAAGAGAACCGGCTTTGCCGACCACGCCTCGCCGCCGATCAATCCGTCGCGGCCTACCGACATCGAGAGGCCTGAAGTATTCAGCGGTTTCAACTGCGCTCCTGTGGGCAGCACGTTCAATGCGGTAAAGCCTTCTTCCGAACCGTAAAGGCCGGGCGGATTGTCGAAACTGGCGACCAGTGCACCCTGTTTGTTCGGGTCGAGCGGACGGGCATTGCCGGTTTCGCTCGTCAGGACGCCCTTGGCCGTCAGCAAGCGGTAAGGCGGCATGGCCTCGCCGGTATTGGCGGCACTTTCCTTGGAGGTGACGCCGCC
>JAGWJK010000615.1 GCA_028865845.1 Rhizobiaceae bacterium | reverse complement strand
GTCGCGCGTCGCATCGCGCGGCAGGGATGTTCCCGTGCCGCCGCCGAGGACCTTCCATTGCGCGAACAACAGCCGCCCGACCTCGGCGATGACCCAGGTGCCGATGGCGAAATAGGGGCCGTAGAGGCGGAAGGTGAAAAAGGCCGTCGGAATGGCGACCAGCGCCGAAAAAATCCCGGCAATGACGATGGCAGCAACCGGATCGACACCGGCCAGGATGACGAGGGCGAACATGGCATAGGCACCGACGCCGACGAATAGCTGCTGACCTACCGAAATAAGGCCGGCGTAACCGGCAAGAAGGTTCCAGGTCTGCGCCAGCACCAGCATGGTCAGGATAAAGAACAGGTCCTGGATGACGCTGCGCGACACCAGGAAAGGCGCTGCCACGGCCAGCAGGATGGCGAGAATGGCGGCAAGCGCGAAGAATGCCGACGCCTTCGTGCGCGTCTCGACCTGCCAGGACGGAATGGCAATGCTCATGTGCAAACCTCAATCGATCGCGCGCGGAAAGAGGCCGCGCGGCTTGAACAGCAAAACCAGAAGGAAAGCGAGATGCCCGGCAAGGATTTGCCATTCGGGATTGATTGCGGCGCCGAGCGTCTGCGCTACGCCGACGATGATGCCACCGGCGAGCGTGCCCCACAGCGAGCCAAGACCGCCGATAATTACCGCCTCGAACGCATAGATCAGTCGCGACGGCCCGGAGGTCGGATCGAAATTGGCGCGGGTGCCGAGATAAAGTGCTGCGATCGTCACCACGACCATCGCAAGCCCCGTCGCCAGCGCGAAGATGCGCTGCGGCCTGATCCCCATCAAGCCGGCCGTGACCGGATCATCCGAAGTTGCCCGGAAGGCGCGGCCGACGGCAGTCCGGTAGATCAGCTGATTGAGGCAGACGATGGCGAGAATAGCCGATCCGAAAGTCAGGAGCGGCATCAGGCCGATGTTAACGGGCCCGAACGCCATCGAGGCCGTCTCAAGCGCACCGGCCGAAACGCGACGACTATCGGCCGAAAAGCCTTCCAGCAGGCCGTTCTGAATGACGATCGACAGACCGAAAGTGACGAGCAAAGGCGGCAGAATGTCCTTGCCGAGCGTGCGGTTAAGCAGGAAATACTGTAGCGCCCAGCCGATCGCAAACATCAGCGGCGCCGCAATCAATGCCGCGACGAAGGGATTGAGTCCCAATGCGGTGACAAACATCAGGATCAGAAATGCGGCGAGCACGATCAGATCGCCGTGGGCAAGGTTGACTAGGCGCATGATGCCGAAGACCAGACTGAGCCCGGCTGCAAAGAGCGCATAAAGGCCGCCGAGCAATATCCCCTGAACGAGTGCATCAAGCCAGTTCATGACCGTCAGCTCCGAAATAGGCCTTATGAATGGCGCCGCGGGTCAGTTCGGTCGAGCCACCTGATAGCGTCACCCTCCCCTCCATCATGCAATAGACGCGTGAGGCAACCTTCAGCGCCTGGGCGATGTCCTGTTCGACGATGACGATGGCAGCGCCGCTCTCGCGAATCCGCGGGAAAGCGGCATAGATATCGCGCACCACGACAGGCGCGAGACCAAGGCTGATCTCGTCGCATAGCAACAGCCGTGGATTGGACATGAGCGCTCGACCGATAGCCACCATCTGCTGCTGCCCGCCCGACAGCGCCGTTGCCGGGCTTTTTCGCCGCTCGGCCAGAATCGGAAACAGCGCGTAGATGCTGTCGAGATTCCACATGCCGGCAACCGATCGTCCGTAATTGCCGATCGTGAGGTTCTCCTCGACGGTCAGCGACGGAAACAGCCGCCGTCCCTCCGGCACCATGGCGATGCCGCGGGCGAGAATATCCGGCGACGACAAGGTTCCGATCGGCTCGTTATCGAACATTATCGCGTCCGGCTTGTTCGCCAACACGCCGGCGATAGAACGCATCAGCGTCGTCTTGCCGGCACCGTTTGCGCCGATGATGGCGATCGTCTCGCCGGCATCGACGGTGATATCGACACCGAACAGAGCCTGGAAATCGCCGTAGAAGGCCGTCAGCCCGTGAGTCTCGAAGAGTGCCATCAGATCTCGATCCCCAGATAGATTTCCTTCACGTCCCGAGACGCCATGATCGCCTCCGGCTTACCGATGCCGATCACCTTGCCGAAATGCAGCACCAGCAGCCGCTCAACGACCGAGTTCAGCGCATGCAGGACATGTTCGATCCAGATGACCGCCACGCCGCGCGCATGGATCGCCTTGATGGTCGCAACCAGTAAGCGGCATTCGCCCTCGGTCAGGACACCGGCGATCTCGTCGAGCAAAAGCAGTTTGGGTTCGGTTGCGAGGGCGCGCGCAAGCTCCAGCCGCTTGCGTTGCAGCAGCGTCAAGCTCCCCGCCGGCGCGTTCGCACGGTCGATCAGCCCGGTATCGATCAGGATCTGCACGCAGCGGTCGGACACGTCGGATTCGCGTTTGCGCGAACCGAACGCGCCGGCAACAAGCAGGTTCTCGAAGACCGTCAGTTTTTCGAAGGGTTGCGGAATCTGAAACGTTCGCCCCATCCCGGCGAGGCAGCGCGTCATCGGCGGTACGCGGGTGACATCGCCACCGCAGAAGCGGATGGCGCCGCTATCGGCCGCGATGTTGCCGGTAATGAGGTTGAACAACGTCGATTTGCCTGCGCCGTTCGGCCCGATGATGCCGAGAGCTTCGCCCTCTTCCACGGCGAAGCTGATCTGTTCGGCGACCGTGAGGGCGTCGAACTTCTTTGAAACGCCGTCAAGTTCGAGAATGGGCATGGGTCTCAACTCCGCAGGGGAGAGGCCGGCCAGAATGACCGGCGCTCATCCGTTTCAGGCGATCGCTTCCATCTTGCCGCCAAGCGGGATGTTGGGCGCCTGGGCGTTCTCGACGATGACGAGATCGTAGCCGCCGCCGTCCTTGAGACGCCATTGGCCGCCGACAAGCGGTGTCTTTGCGACGTTCTTGGCCGCAAACGGCGGCAGGCCTTTGCCGTCCCAGGCAATCGGTCCAACGAGCGTATCCAGCTTGGTGGCGGCGATCGCTTCGACAACGCTATCGGCATCCGTCGGATCTTTGGCCCGCTTCATCACGTCGACGGCAAGTTCGAAGAGCGCGTGGGCAAAGCCGATCGGCTGCGTCCAGGGGCGGTTGGTCGCCTTGGTGAAAGCCGCCCCGACCTCGGCCGAACTCTGTCCGGTCAAGGATGATTTGAACGGGTGGCTTGGCGTCCACCAGACCTCGGACGACAGGTTGTGACCGGATTTGCCGAGCGCTTCGACCGCCTGCGGGAACAGCAACGCTTTGCCGATCGAGGCGACCTTGGGGTTAAAGCCCTGCTGCTTTGCCTGGTTCCAGAAGGTGGTGAAATCGGGCGGGATCACCACTCCGGTGATGATCTCGCACTTGGCGGACTTGAAAGCGTTGATCTGCGCCGAGAAATCGTCCGTCAGGTCTTGGTAGCGGCCGGGATCCGTGAGCGTAAAACCCTTTTCCTTCAGCACCGGTGGGAAGCCGACCTTGGCGTCGCCCCAGGCATTGCCATCGCCGTCATTGGGGAAGAGGCCCCCGACCTGCTTGTTGGTCTCAACCTGCGCCCACATGGCGGTATAAACCGCAATGATGTCCTCCAGGCCCCAGAAGAAATGATAGGCGTAGTTGAATGGCTTCCAGCTTGACGGATCCCCGGAATTGCCCTGCTGGCCGATGAACCACGGCTGCCAGGGTGCAACCGTCGAGATGCAGGGCGTTTCTTCGGCCTCGCAGGTCGTCGCCACCGGGTTGGTGGTCTCTGGCGTCGAGGCGACCAGCACGAGATGCACTTCATCCTTCACGATGAGTTCCTTGGCAACCTCGGCTGCGCGGTTCGGATTGGACTGGCTGTCCTTCACCACAACCTCGTAATTCAGGCCCATGCCCTTGGTCGTCGCCAGGAAGCTGTCGAT
>JAGWJK010000614.1 GCA_028865845.1 Rhizobiaceae bacterium | reverse complement strand
CGTTTGCCGTCATCGAAGCCCGTGCCAAGGAACTCGGTCTCGAAATTACGCATGTGCCCGTTGGCACCATGGGCGTGACCGAGGAGGCCGTGCAGGGCATGGTCGACGCGCTCGATGAATTTCCGCGTCCGATGCTGGGCTATTGCCGCTCTGGCGCCCGCTCGACGGCCATCTACCAGAAGACGCACCACATCCGCGGCTAAGCGGCCATTTTTCACATCGTGAAGAAACGAGGGGCGAAGCTGTCAAACGGCAGGCCGCCCTTTTCCCCGTTACCGGGCAACATCAGGAGAAAACCATGAGCATCAAGCGTATCGACGTTGGCGCCCGCATGAGCGGCGCTGTCATCCATGGCAACACCGTTTACCTGGCTGGCCAGGTCGGCGAAGGCGAAAGCGTCACCGAGCAGTGCAAGTCGGCACTCGGCGAAGTCGATCGTCTGCTAGCTGCTGCCGGCAGCAACAAGTCGAAGATCCTGCAGACGATCATTTACCTCTCCGACATTGCCTATTTCGCCGAAATGAACGCCGCCTGGGAAGCCTGGGTCGACCCGGCCAACACGCCGGCGCGCGCGACCAGCGAAGCCAAGCTTGCTGCGCCGAAGTACAAGGTCGAATTCATCGTCACCGCGGCGATCGACTAAATAGCTCCGACGGACTTGTTGAAGGCCGGTGAGCTTGCGCTCACCGGCTTTTTGTTTGCGAGATTTCCGTCAGTGTCCGCGATGGCGTGATCGCTTCCGGATCGAGCACGATCTCGATGATCGCGGGCTTGCCGCTTGCGCGCGCCCTTTCGAAAGCCGGGCCGAATTCCTCAGTTGCTCTCACCGTCTCGCCATGGCCGCCATAGGCGCGGGCGAAGGCGGCAAAGTCGGGGTTCTTCAGTGCCGTCGCGCTGACACGGCCGGGATACTCCCGCTCCTGATGCATGCGAATTGTGCCGTACATGCTGTTGTTGATCACCAGCGCGATCAGCGGCAGATCATATTGCACAGCGGTCGCAAACTCCTGGCCGTGCATCATGAAGCAACCGTCGCCGGCAAAGCAGATCACTTCGCGGTCCGGGAACAGCTGCTTGGCGGCAACGGCGGCCGGCAGGCCGTAACCCATCGAGCCGGATGCCGGGCCGGCCTGAGTGTTGAAGCGCCGGAAGCGATGGAACCGATGGAGCCAGGTCGCGTAGTTGCCGGCGCCGTTTGTAAAGATGGTATCAGGTGCGGTATTCGCCTCGATCCAATCCATGACCCTGCCCATATGCACCGCACCAGGGCTCTTTTCAGGCGTCTTCGACCAGGCAAGATAGGCGCCATGCATGCGCTCCGTACGCGTGGACCACGGGAGTTCCACCGGGGCTTCGAGATCGGCAAGCGCTGCGACGAAATCGGCAGGGCTCGCGCAGATCGCCAGGTCGGGACGATAGACGCGGCCGAGCTCGGAGGCATCAGGATGGACATGGACGAGCTGCTGTTGCGGGTAGGGGATATCCATCAGCGTATAGCTCGATGAGGGCATTTCCGAAAAACGCCCGCCGAGAAGGATCAGCAGATCCGCTTCCTTGACCTCCTTGGCCAGCGCCGGATTGATGCCGATGCCGACGTCTCCGGCATAATTCGGATGAAGATGATCGAACAACATCTGCCGGCGGAACGAGCAGCCGACCGGCAGGTTGAAGCGTTCGGAAAAGCTCCTGATGCCAGCGATGGCCTCCTCGTCCCAGCGCGTACCGCCTAGCACGACCATCGGCCGCTCAGCAGCGATCAGACGCTCGCGAAAATCCTCCATCTGCCTTTTGCCCGGATGGCTTTCCACCGGCATGTATCGCTTAGCCGAGGGCGCTTCGACTTCATCCCGCAGCATGTCCTCCGGCAGGGTGAGCACGACTGGACCGGGACGGCCCGAAGTTGCAACCGCAAAGGCGCGGGTGACGAATTCCGGAATGCGGGCGGCATCGTCGATCTCGCCGACCCATTTGGCGAATTCGGTAAAGGCACGACGGAATTCGACTTCCTGGAAGGCCTCCCGTTCGCGGGCGTCGCGCTGCACCTGGCCGATGAACAGGATCATCGGGATCGAATCCTGCCGGGCGATGTGCAGGCCGGCGGATGCGTTGGTCGCGCCCGGGCCGCGGGTGACCATGCAGATGCCCGGCTCGCCCGTCAGCCGGCCCCAGGCGTCCGCCATCATTGCAGCCCCGCCTTCCTGCCGGCAGACGAGCACATCGATGTCGCTGTCATGCAGCGCATCGAGAACGGCAAGGAAGCTCTCCCCTGGCACGCAGGAAATACGTTCGACGCCGTTTGCCTTCAGGGCTTCGACGATAAGCTGGCCGCCGGTGCGCTTCATGATTTTGCCTTTCCTTCCAGTTCGGCGAGTTCCGCCAGAACCTCCTCCTGATGTTCGCCGAGACGCGGGCTCGGCCGCGTATAGGTGAGCGGTGTTTCAGACAGCACGACCGGCGTGCGAACGCTCGGGATCAGCGTTCCTGCCGCATCCTCGAGATCCATGCGCAAGCCGCGTGCCTTGATCTGCGGGTCGGCGAACATGTCCTCGATCGTATTGATGGCGCCGGCCGGAACCGCATTGTCCTCGCAGGCTTTCAGCAGATCAGTCTTTTTCCATTTCAGCGTTTCCGCCGAGACGAAGGCGCGGACCTCGTCGCGATTGGCGACGCGTGTCTTGTTGGTGGCGTAGCGTTCGTCATCGGCCTGGCCGGCGATGCCCAGAATGGCGCAAAGGCGACGGAACTGGCCGTCATTGCCGACGGCAAGGATCAGATAGCCGTCAGCGGTCGGCACGACCTCGTAGGGCGAGATGTTCGGATGGGCATTGCCGAGACGCACAGGCGGCCTGCCGGAAATCAGGTAATTCATGTTCTGATTGGCAAGCACGGCCGATTGCACATCGAGAAGCGCCATATCGACATGCTGGCCCTCACCGGTTTTCAGCGCATGGATCAGCGCCGCCTCGATCGCGGAGACCGCATAGATGCCGGTGAAAATATCGGCGATGGCAACGCCCGCTTTCATCGGCTGGCCATCCGGCTCGCCGGTGATCGACATGAAGCCGGACATGCCCTGAACGATATAGTCGTAGCCTGCGAGATGGGCATAAGGTCCGGTCTGGCCGAAGCCGGTGATCGAGCAATAGACGAGCTTTGGATTGATCGCCTTCAGGCTTTCATAGTCGAGGCCGTATTTCACGAGGCCGCCGAGTTTGAAGTTCTCGATCAGCACATCCGCCGTCGCCGCCAGCCGTTGGACGATATCCCGACCTTCCTCGGTCTTGAGATCGGCGGTGATCGAGCGCTTGCCGCGATTGGCGGAATGGTAATAGGCGGCAGACAGATTCTCGCCGTCCTTGCCCTCGACGAAGGGCGGTCCCCAGTGGCGGGTGTCGTCGCCGCCTTCCGGGCTCTCCACCTTGATGACGTCGGCGCCGAGATCGGCCAGCATCTGCCCCGCCCAGGGGCCGGCAAGGACGCGTGCCAGCTCTATGACGCGTATGCCCGAAAGGGGCGGTTTCTTGCTGTTCTTATCGGTCATAGCGATCCATGCGGGGCATTAGGGCTGAAGGGCGGCCTCAGATGTATCGGATACCGGCTTGGAAGCAAAGCGCCGCTCGCGCCAGAGAATGTAGAGGCCGGAGCCGATGATAATGAAGATGCCCGTCCACTTGATCAGATCGGGAAAGTTGCCGAAGACCAGCCAGCCGAAGATCGTCGCCGAGACGATCTCGAAATATTGCAGCGGCGCCAGGGTCGAGGCGGGGGCCGAGCGATAGGCGTAGACGGTGAAGATGCCCGCGACCGCGGCGCTGATGCCAACACCGAGAAGATGGAATGTCGCCGTTCTATCCGGCACGACCGGATCGAAGATCGGCGAACCCGTGCCGTATCCAGCATAGAGCAGCACGAGGCAAATCAACATGCCCCAGAGGCCCGTCTGGAACTGCATCGGCC
>JAGWJK010000613.1 GCA_028865845.1 Rhizobiaceae bacterium | reverse complement strand
AGAAGTGGGTGGAAGCAGGCGGCACGGCGTCGAGGCGCTAACTCGTCCAGCGACGGCGCCGCATCCAGACAGTCATCCTGCACATGGGCGCAGCGTGGCGAGAAGGCGCAGCCGCGAGGCAGGTGCATCAGGTTCGGCGGTCGCCCGGGAATGACGGCGAGATCGTCGACATCCTGATCCGGACGCGGGATCGAGGCGTGCAGCGCTGCCGTGTAGGGATGCGCCGGATCGTCGAACAGTTCCTCGACGGGTGCTTCCTCGACGATGCGGCCGGCATACATGACGGCGACGCGGTCAGCGAGGCCGGCGACGACGCCGAGATCGTGGGTGATCATCACCAGGGCCGTGTTCATTTCCGCCGTCAGCTCGTTGAAGAGATCGAGGATCTGCGCCTGGATGGTGACGTCGAGCGCCGTGGTCGGCTCGTCGGCAATCAACAGCTTCGGCTTGGTCAGCAGCGCCATGGCGATGACGATGCGCTGGCGCATGCCGCCGGAAAGCTCGTGCGGATAGAGGCTGAAGCGCCGTGTCGGGTCGGGAATGCCGACGCGCTTCAGCATGTCGAGCGCTGCCGTCGAGGCGGCACGCGCGGAGAGGCCGCCATGGACTTCCAACTGCTCCGTCAGCTGCCTCGAGATGCGCAGCGATGGATTGAGGGCGGTCATCGGGTCCTGGAAGACCATGGCCATGTCCTGGCCGCGAACCTGATCCAGCTCGCGCGGCTTCAGGGTCAGGAGATCCTTGCCGTCGAGTAGCGCCTGGCCGCTGGTGCGGCCGTTCTTGGCAAGCAGTCCCATCAGGCCGAGGAAGGTCTGGCTCTTGCCGGAGCCGGACTCGCCGACGATGGCGACGCGTTCGCCGCGGCCGATCTTCAGGTTCATCCTGGAGACGGCAGCGACTTCGCCTTCCGGCGTGCGGAAGGTGATGGAGTAGTCTTTCAGTTCAAGAAGTGTATCTGTCATGTCAGCGATCCTTTGGATCGAATGCATCACGCAGGCCGTCGCCGATGAAGAGCAGGCTCATCAGAAGGGCGACCAGGAAGCCGGCGGGGAAGAACAGCAGCCAGGGCGTGGTTTCCATACCGGCGGCGCCATCGGCGATCAGGGTTCCAAGCGAGGTCAGGGGTTCCTGTACGCCGAAGCCGAGATAGGAAAGGAAACTTTCCGTCGCGATGATTTCCGGAATGGTGAGCGTCGCGTAGATGACGACCGGGCCGACGAGGTTCGGGACGATATGTTTCAGGATGATCTTGAAGGAGCGCTGGCCCGAGGCGCGCGCCGCTTCGATGAACTCCCGTTGCTTGATGGATAGCGTCTGGCCGCGCACGATGCGGGCCATGGTCAGCCACTCGAGCGCGCCGATGGCGGCAAAGAGCAAGTAGACGTTGCGGCCGAAGATCACCATCAGCAGGATGACGAAGAGCACGTAGGGGAGCGCGTACATGATGTCGACGAAGCGCATCATGATCGCGTCGATACGGCCGCCAAAATAGCCTGAAACGGCGCCGTAGAGCACGCCGATGACCACCGAAACGAGGGTCGCGACCAGTGCGACCGTCAGCGAAATCCGGGTGCCGTAAAGCGTGCGTGCCAGCAGGTCGCGGCCGTTGCCGTCGGTACCGAAATAGTGGCCGGCGGCAAAGTCGGGCGGGCCGCGGAAGGACGCCCAATCCGGGTCTTCGTAGTTGAAGGGGAGGAAGCTCGGTCCGAAAATGGCGACGAGGATCAGCAGCGCAAGCACGACGAGCGAGATTGCCGCCGCCTTGTTGCGCAGCAGTCGGCGCATCGCGTCGCCGCTGAGGGAGCGCCCCTTCGGAGCCAGTCCCTCGGCGGACAGCAACTCCGCTTCCAGCAATTCTCTCTTGGCGGGATTGAGGATCATCGCATTCTCACTTTCGGGTCGAGCCAGGCATAGGCGATATCGACGAGCAGGTTCAGGACCACGATCAGCACCATGTAGAAAATGACCGTGCCGAGCACCATGCCATAGTCGCGGTTGAGCGCGGCGCCGACGAAATAGCGGCCGATGCCGGGCAGGCCGAAAATGCTTTCCACCACCAGCGAGCCGGTGAGCAGATAGCTTGCCGCCGGTCCGAGATAGGAAACGACAGGCATCATCGCCGGCTTCAGCGCGTGACGCATGACGGTGAGGCGTGCGCCGATGCCCTTGGCCTTGGCGGTACGGATGAAGTTCTGGTTCATGACTTCGATCATCGAGCCGCGCATCAGGCGCGAGATGCGCGCAGCGTGCGGAAGCGTCAGGACGATTACCGGCATCACCAGGAACTTGATCGAGCCGTTGCCCCAGCCGCCGACCGGCAGCCAGCCAAGCGTGTTGCCGAAGACGAGTTGCAGGATAGGCGCGATCAGGAAGCTCGGCATCACGAGGCCGATAAGGAGGCCGCCACCTAGCCAGTAGTCGGCGCTGCGGTTCTGGTACAGCGCCCCAAGACAGCCGACGAAGACGCCGATGACGGTCGCAAGGACGAAGGCAGCGCCGCCGATGGTCAGCGTGTAGGGAAGGCCCGTCATGATCTGCTGGGTAACGGTGAAATCCTGATTGGCGAAGGAGGGACCGAGGTCGCCCTTCAGTACGTCGCCGACATAGATCAGATACTGTTCGACGAGCGGCTTATCGAGATTGTAGTGGGCAGCGAGGTTGGCTTTCACTTCGGGCGGCAATGGCCGTTCGCCATCGAAAGGGCCGCCAGGAGCGAGGCGCAGAATGAAAAAGCAAACTGTCACGGCAATCCACAGAACGGGGATTGTCGACAGCAGGCGACGGAGAGCGTAGCGAAACATGGGCGCGGTGGAGCCCCGCCCGGCGCAAACCGGACGGGGCCCTCTTCCTATTTATTCTTTGATGGACAGCCAGCGGGTGCGGTGAATGTCCTGAATATTATCCTGAAAGCCTTCGACCTTTGGCGCGACGATATTCTGGGAAACGTAATAGTAGATCGGAATCGCGGCGCTATCGTCGAGTGCCAGCTGCTCGGCCTGCTTGTAGAGGTCGGCACGCTTCTTCAGATCGGTTTCCTCGTTGCCCTGCTTGATGAGCGCATCATATTGCGGATTGCTCCAGCGGCCGTAGTTCATGTCGACGCCGGTGGAGAGCAGGTTCAGGAAGTTGCTCGGGTCGTTGTAATCTGCGAGCCAGCCGGCACGGCCGATTTCGACCTGGCCGCGCTGCATTTCGTCGTAATGCACCTTGGTTTCGGTGTTGTAGAGCTCGATATCGACGCCAAGCGGCTTCCACATGGCGGCGATCGCAACGGCGATGCGCTTGTGGTTATCGTTGGTGTTGTAGCGCAGCTGCGCGTGCAGCGGATGGTCGGGGCCGAAACCGGCTTCCGCAAGCAGCTTCTTCGCTTCAGCGACCTTCTGCGTGTAGGGCTCGTCCTTCCAGCTGACATAGGCCGGGGTGCCGTAGTTCGCCGTGCCCGGCGGGACCCAGGAGTACATCGGCAGTTCGCCGGTGCCGAGGATCTTCGGGCCGATCACTTCGCGATTGACGGCCATCGAGAGGGCCTGGCGGACGCGCTTGTCGTTGAAGGGCGGCTTGGTAGCGTTCAGAACGTAGTAGTAGGTGCCGAGGAACGGAACCACATGTGCTTGGCCGGGAAGGTTCTTCTGGATCCAGTCGTATTGGTCGGCCGGGAACGAGGTCAGGATGTCGAATTCGCCGGCGCGGTAACGCTTCAGCGCCGCAGCCTGGTCTTCGAGCGTGTAGAAGTTGACGTTGTCGATCTTCACGTCCTTGGCGTCATAATATTGATCGTTCTTGACGGTGCTGACGTGCGAGCCCGGAACCCATTCGGTCGGCTTGTACGGGCCGTTGGTGACGATATTGCCGATCTTGACCCAATCATCGCCCTTGGCCTCAACGACGTGCTTCGGCAGCGGGTAGGCCGTGTAGTGCATCAGCGCGTTGAGGAAGTAGGGGGTCGGGTTTTCAAGC
>JAGWJK010000612.1 GCA_028865845.1 Rhizobiaceae bacterium | reverse complement strand
TTATCGGGCGCCTTGCCGTCGAGCAGCACGGCAGTGACGGAAAGCGCCGAGCGCGGTTCGGTGATCTTGATGGCGCGCGTGCTCATGATTGGCCTTTGCTAGCCGCTTCGGACTGCAGCTTGTTGCGGAGAAAATTGAACGGGCGGCTGATATCGGCGACCAGCGCCTCGCGAGCCGCCTCCGGGTCCTGCCGGGAGAGAGCCGCCACGATGCTGCGATGATAGTGCGCCGTGTCGACTTCGCCGGCTTCGGAAAAAGCGTAGATCGCAACGCGGATGCAGGGCCCGGACTGCAGCCACAGGCTCTCGATCATCGGGATCAGTACGGCGGACCCACAGGCGCGATAAATCTCGAAATGGAAGCTCTGGTTGAGGGTAACCTCGCGGTCGACATCCTTCTTGTGCTTCAGCGCCCGCATCTCGTCCCACTCGCTGAGCGTGCCCTCGATGACCGAGAGCTGGCGCGGATGGATACGGGTCGCAGCAAGCGCGATCGCCTCGCCCTCTATCAGGATACGCGCGCGCAGCAGATCGTCCATGCGATCGAGCGTAATCGGCGGCACACGGACGGAGCGGTTAGGGAGCGCTTCCAGCGCCTTTTCGGTGATGAGACGGCCGAGCGCCTCGCGCACCGGCATCGTGCTGGTCATCAATGCATCGGCAAGGCCGCGGATCGTCAATATCTGGCTCGGCTCGAACAGGCCGCCGACCAGCGCCCGCCGAAGCTCCAGATAGACCCGATCCTGCACGGTTTCGCGGCCGACCGGCGCAAGCTGAGCGGCGATGGGATCGTTGTTTTTCTCGACACCGGTCTTTTGCATAGCCTCCCCGCTTTTGACTTGCAGAGGCGATTAAAGCCGATTAGCGTGATCAATACAAGTGTGATCACAAATCAAAAATCAGAGGCGGCAACGACCGTTCTCGGCCAGAGGGATCAATGAGTGCACTTAGCGAACGGCGGGCGGAGAGCGCCCGAGCGCCCGTTCTGACGGCGAAAAACGTGGTGCGGCGCTTCGGCGGCGTCACCGCGGTCAACGATGTGTCCTTCGATGTGAGGCATGGCGAGATCCTCGGGCTGATCGGACCGAACGGCGCCGGCAAGACGACGATGTTCGATCTGCTGGCCGGAAGCGTCGCGCCGACCGGCGGCGAAATCGTCCTGAACGGCACGTTGGTATCCGGCGAAGCTGCGCATCGACGCATCGGCCGTGGCCTCGGCCGCACCTTTCAGATCCCCCGCCCCTTTCCAAATCTCACATTGATCGAGAATGTCATGCTGGCGGCCCAGGCCCAGGCCGGCGAAAGGCTGCTGACCAACTTCCTGCAGCCCTGGCGCGTCAAGGCGGAAGAAAAAGCCGCCGAAGGCAAGGCGATGGAGCTGCTGGACCTCGTAAACCTGACGCGGCTTGCGCATGAGCCGGCCCGCGTCCTCTCCGGTGGCCAGCGCAAGCTTTTGGAGCTTGCACGCGTGATGATGGCAGACCCGGCCATCATTCTGCTCGACGAGCCTGCCGCCGGCGTCAATGCGACGCTACTCGAGGTCATCATCGATCGCATCAAGGATATCAACGCCCGCGGCATCACCTTCCTGCTCATCGAGCACAATATCGACATGGTGACCCGGCTCTGCCACCGCGTCCTCGTCATGGCGAGCGGACAATTGCTCTGCGAAGGCACTGCGGATGAAGTGGCGCGTGATCCGCGCGTCATCGAAGCCTATCTCGGAGGTGCGGCATGAGCGAAGCCGTCCTTTCCGTGCGCGATCTCGTCGCCGGCTACGAGCCGGGAGTGCCGATCGTCCGCGGCGCGTCGATTACCGTCCGCAAGGGCGAAATCGTCGTCGTTCTCGGTCCGAATGGCGCCGGCAAATCCAGCTTCATCAAGGCGATCGCAGGCCTCGTCCCCGTCTCCGGCGGTACCGTCCTCCTTGACGGCAACGACATCACCGCCGCCCCTGCTCACACGATGGTCCGCCTCGGCCTCGCCTTCGTTCCGCAGACGGAAAACGTCTTTCCGCTGATGTCCGTCGAGGACAATCTGAAAGTGGCGGGCGGTATCCTGAAGCCGCGCGACATTGCCGGCCGCATCGAGGAAATGTACACGATGTTCCCCGACCTCGAGCGCCATCGCCGCATCGCAGCCGGCAATCTCTCCGGCGGCCAGCGACAGATGCTGGCCGTCGCCCGAGCCCTCATCGTCCATCCGAAAGTGCTCGTCCTCGACGAGCCCTCAGCGGGCCTGTCCCCCAAGTTCGTCTCGATGGTGTTCGAGATGCTGGCCGATATCCGCAAGGCTGGCGTCACTATTCTCCTGGTCGAGCAGAATGCCAAGGCGGCGCTCGCGATCGGCGACCGCGCCTATGTGCTCGTCGAAGGCAAGGACCGGCATGAGGGCGTCGCCGGCGAACTCTGGAACGATCCCGTCGTCGCCGAACTCTACCTCGGACAGCGTCCCTCGCGCGCCACATCAGGAGGTGCGGCATGAACCTGCAATTCATCGTCGACGGTCTGTTGACGGGCTCCATGATCGGGCTTGGAGCCATCGGCGTCACGCTCACCTACTCGATCCTGCGCTTTTCCAATTTCGCCCATGGCGACTTCATGGCCTGGGGCACCTATGCCACGCTTGCGGTCGTCAGCGCCATCGGGGCCATCTTCGGCAAGATCGCGCCGATCGGCCCGCTCTCCTTCGGCTGGCCGTTGATCGTCGCCGTCATGATAGCCATGGGGTTGACCGGTCTTCTCGCACTCGTGCTCGATATGGTGCTGTTTGCCCGCCTGAGGGCCAAGGGACAGGCGATCATCGTCGTCATGGCAAGCTTCGGCGCCTCGATGGCGCTGCGCAGCCTGCTCGAATTTCTCTTCACTTCGCGACCGACCTATTTCAGCCGCGCCATCCAGATCGCCATGCCTGTTGGATTCGGCATCCGCATCACGCCGGATCAGATCGTGCTCTTGCTCATAACCGCCGTACTGGTCTTCGGCGTACATCTGCTGATCACGCGCACGCAGACCGGGCGTTCGATGCAGGCTCTGAGCCAGAACCCGGCTCTTGCCCGGGTGGTCGGCATCGACGTCACCAAGGTCGTGCGCGTCACCTGGCTGATCGGCGGCGGGCTTGCCTGCGTTGCCGGCGTCATGATCGGCATTCTCGTGCAGATCCGGCCGCTGATGGGTTTCGATATGCTGCTGCCGATGTTCGCAGCCGCCATCCTCGGCGGTATCGGCAGCGTGCCGGGCGCCGTTCTCGGCGGCCTGATCATCGGTCTCGCCGAAGCCGGCGCGGTTCAGCTCGTCGGTGCGGAATGGCGCGCGGCCGTCTCCTTCATCATCCTGATGGCAGTACTTTTTGTCCGGCCGATCGGCCTTTTCGGCGTGAAGGAGCGGTAATGGATCTTCTCGGCTACGGCGCTTTCTTCCTGACCACGGCGCTGATCTTTTCGCTCATCACCCTCGGGCTGAACCTGCAATGGGGCCTGACCGGCCTCTTTAATGTCGGCCTTGCCGGTTTCGTTGCGATCGGCGCCTACACCTCGGCGCTGCTGACGACGCCGGATACCGCGGGCCGCTTCGGCGGCTTCGACATGCCGATCCTGATCGGCTGGCTCGGCGCAATGATCGTCGCCGGCATCGCCGCTGCCATTACCGGCATCGCGACGCTGCGGCTGAAGTCCGATTATCTCGCCATCACCACCTTCGGCGTCGCTGTGGTTGTCCAACTGGTGGCGTTGAACGCGCAAAGCCTGACGGGCGGTCCCTTCGGCGTCGGCTTTATCCCGCGCCCGTTCGCCGGTCTGGCCGAGACACCGTTGCTGTTCAATATCTCCAACCTTGCGGTCGTGGCGATCGTGACATTGATCGTCTACCTGGCGCTCGAACATCTGTCGCACAGCCCCTGGGGCCGCGTCCTGAAAGCGTTGCGCGAGGACGAACGCGCCGCGATTTCTCTCGGCAAGAGCGCCC
>JAGWJK010000611.1 GCA_028865845.1 Rhizobiaceae bacterium | reverse complement strand
CAGACCGAAGCACGCAGTATTCCATTAAACGGCGCGGACTGCAAATTTTGTCAAACTCACGCATACTTGCTGTGAGAAATCATTGATTTAGACTGGGGATATGAATCGGAACAAGAGGTGGGGATCTTGGGGATATCGGGTTGGATTAAGCAGGAAAAATTCCTGATCGTTGCGTTGCTGGTGGCCGTCGTCACCTATGTCAATGAACATGCCGTTCTGGAAATGGGTCGGGGCGCTTCCCTCATTGCGGCAGCGATCCTGATCGTCACCATCGTGCTCGTGTCGATGCGCGTTGCCCACCACGCCGAAATCCTCGCCCACAAGGTCGGCGATCCCTACGGCACGATGATCCTGACTCTCTCGGCCGTCGCCGTCGAGGTGATCATGCTGGCGATCCTGATGGCAGGCGAAAGTTCGCCGACGCTGGTGCGCGACACGATTTATTCGGCCGTCATGCTCGATATCAACGGCATCCTCGGACTTGCCGCTCTGATCGGCGGCCTGAAACACGGCGAGCAGCCCTACAACGACGATTCCGGCAAAACCTACGGCGTGATGATTTTGACGGCGATGGGCATCTCCATGATCGTGCCGGAATTCATTCCCGATGCAAAATGGCACTACTATTCCGGTTTCACCATCATCGCGATGATCGCGCTGTACGGCCTGTTCCTGCGCATGCAGGTCGGCAAGCACAGCTACTTCTTTTCCTACAGCTATCCGCGCAACGAAAAGAAGCAAGGCGACGCGGACGATCACAACGGAGAGGAATCGACCATGGCGTCGGTCCTCACCATCCTCGTCGGTGTCGTAATGATCGGCGGGCTTGCTGAATTCATGGCCGCGTTCATGGATGTCGGTCTTAAGAACAGCGGCGCCCCGCCTGCCATCGCCGCCATCGTCGTCGCCGCGATCTCGGCAGCGCCGGAAATCCTGACCGCGCTCAGGGCTGCTCTGCGCAATCGCATGCAGGCGACGATCAATATCGCCATGGGCGCCTCGCTTTCAACTGTCATCCTGACGGTGCCGGTCATGGAGGCGATCGCGCTTTATACCGGGCAGCCCTTCATCATGGCGATGACGCCGGTACAGACGGTCATGATCATGATCACCCTCATCGCCGCCGCCATCAATCTCAACGACGGCGAGACCAATGCCATCGAGGGCATGACCCATTTCATCCTGTTTGCAACATTCCTGATGCTGACGGGATTGGGCCTTTGAACGTCTTTTCAGTCGGTTAAGCGAGCGGGCGGATTCAGGTTGCGAGGCGCTTGAATCAGTTGATGAACCCGCAACCGTCAGCTCAAACGTAAAAAGCCCGCCTTTCGGCGGGCTTTTCCAATTAGCTGTTTTCGACTGCTTACTTGCAGGCACCGCAGAAACGCTGGATGCGGCGGCAAGCCTCTTCGAGCAGCTCTTCCGAGGTCGCGTAGGAGATGCGGAAGTTCGGGCCGAGACCGAAAGCGGAGCCGTGAACCACGGCGACGCCTTCCGATTCCAGAAGTTCCGATACGAAGTCCTCGTCCGTTTCAATGACCTTGCCGGTCGGAGCCGTCTTGCCGATCAGGCCGGCGCAGGACGGATAGACGTAGAAGGCGCCTTCAGGCACCGGGCACGAAATGCCCTTTGCCTGGTTCAGCATCGAGACGACCAGGTCGCGGCGGCCTTCGAAGATCTTCTTGTTGCGCGGAATGAAGTCCTGCGGACCGTTCAGCGCTTCGACAGCGGCCCACTGGGCGATCGAGGTCGCACCCGAGGTCTGCTGACCCTGGATCATGTCCATGGCCTTGATGAGCTGCAGCGGGCCGGCAGCATAGCCGATACGCCAGCCGGTCATCGCATAGGCCTTGGACACGCCGTTCATGGTGAGCGTGCGGTCGTAGAGGCTCGGCTCGACTTCGACAGGCGTCGCGAATTTGAAATCGCCATAGGTCAGGTGTTCGTACATGTCGTCGGTCAGGACCCAGACATGCGGATGCTTGACCAGCACGTCCGTCAGCGCCTTGAGCTCGGCATGCGTATAGGCAGCGCCCGAGGGGTTCGACGGCGAGTTGAACATGAACCACTTGGTCTTCGGCGTGATCGCCTTTTCGAGGTCGGCAGGCTGGAGCTTGAAGTTGTTTGCCTGCGTCGTCGCGACGAAAACCGGGCTACCGCCGCACAGCGCTACCATTTCCGGGTAGGAAACCCAGTAAGGCGTCGGGATGATGACTTCATCGCCAGGGTTCAGCGTCGCCATGAACGCGTTGAACAGGATCTGCTTGCCGCCCGTGCCGACGATCGTCTGCTCGGGAGCGTAGTCGAGATTGTTCTCGCGCTTGAACTTGGCGGCGATCGCCTTGCGCAGTTCCGGAATGCCGGCAACCGGCGTGTACTTCGTCTCGCCGCGGTTGATCGCGTCGATAGCGGCCTTCTTGATATTGTCTGGCGTGTCGAAATCCGGCTCGCCGGCACCGAGGCCGATCACGTCGCGTCCTTTTGCTTTCAGCTCGCGCGCTTTCTGGGAAACGGCGATGGTGGCTGAAGGCTTCACACGGGATAGAGCGTCGGCAAGAAAGGCCATGATGATCGGTCCTAAAAGGTTGAGGTGGGCAGAAAGCCTGTGGACCAGATTTCTGCGCTAAGCTCTATGTCGAATGTAGGCCGACGTTTCAAGCATAAAGGCGTCACAGTGACGTTATTTCGCGGTCAAGACGCGCCTCAAAGGCTATCGTTCGCCAGCGATCCAGCCATTCTTGCGCTCGATGCCAGTTGAATCACTTTGTGAAGCGCTTGAATCGATCTGTGCATTCCCGCGGAATACGCAAAGCACTGCACAAGGCTCGCCTTACATCTTCATTGCCGAAAATTCTCAGGGAGCCGCCTTGAAGGCTGCCCTCACCTTCTGAAGCCACCAGCCTTGCGCGATCAGCTCGGCTGACACAAAGCCGTTATCGCCACCGCGACCTATCTTGAAGTGAAGCTGTCACACCCCACGTTGCTCGCAAGCAATCATCTCAGCGGGAGACGAGACGGATGCATCCTCGCGGTAAAAGCTTCCTTGCCTCGCTGGTCGTCGCAGCGCTATCCGCAAGCCAAGCCGCATCGGCGGAACCGGCGAAAATCGTCAAGACACAGAAGGTCGCGCTTCGGGTGGAAACCATCGCCAGCGGCCTTGATCACCCATGGGCCGTCGAGGTTCTGCCTGACGGAGCCTATCTCGTGACCGAGCGTCCCGGCCGCATGCGCGTGATCCGCAACGGCAAAATCTCGGACCCGATCGCCGGGCTTCCCGACATCTATGCCCGCGGCCAGGGCGGCTTGCTCGACGTGGCCCTCGATCCGAAATTCGCCCAAAATCGCACGATCTATTTCACCGCCTCGGTGACCATGGGCGGCGGCAGTGGCACAGCCGTCTTCCGCGCCAGGCTCTCGCCGGACGAGAGGCAATTGACTGAGGTCCGGCGCATCTTTGTCATGAACAAGATGTCCTCGGGCAGCATCCAATACGGCTCCCGCATCGCCATTGCCAAAGACGGAAGCCTGTTCGTCAGCCTGGGCGATCGCGGCCAGCAGGACCGCGCGCAGGATTTTCACGACGACGCCGGCTCGATCATCCATATCAACGCCGACGGCAGCATTCCCGCCGACAATCCGTTCAAGGATGGCATAAGGGCCCTGCCGGAAATCTGGTCGAAGGGCCACCGCAATCCCGAAGGCATCACCTTCGATTCCGCCGACAACAAGCTCTACACGGTCGAGCACGGCGCCAAAGGCGGCGACGAGATCAACACGCCTGAGGCCGGCAAGAATTACGGCTGGCCGGTGATTTCCTATGGCCGTAACTATTCGGGCACCAAGATCGGCATCGGCACGGAAAAGGCAGGTATGGAACAACCGATCTTCTATTGGGATCCATCGATCGCGCCAGGTGGCATTGCCGTCTATCGCGGCAAGATGTTTCCGGAATGGAACGGCGACTTCCTG
>JAGWJK010000610.1 GCA_028865845.1 Rhizobiaceae bacterium | reverse complement strand
AACTGGCCGATGCTGCTGACCTTTCGTGCGCTCGAAGGCTTCCTGCTCGGTGGCGTGCCGGCGGTTGCCATGACCTATCTGGCTGAGGAGATCGATCCCCGAGGTCTTGGCAGCGCCATGGGCCTTTACATCGCCGGCAACGCCTTCGGCGGCATGGCCGGGCGAGTCGTTACGGGTACGGTTGCCGAATTCTTCGCCTGGCGTCCGGCGCTCGCCGCGATCGGGGTGCTCGGCCTGATTGCTGCCACCGGCTTTCTGCTGTTGCTGCCGCAGTCGCGCAATTTCACACCGCGCAAGGGTTTCGATGCTGCCTTTCATGTGAAGGCATGGCTCGGACACTTCGGCAATCCCGCTTTGCCGCTGCTCTTTGCGATCGGCTTTCTGATCATGGGTTCTTTCGTCACGGTCTATAATTATGCCGGGTTCCGGCTGGTTGCCGCGCCTTACAACCTTAACCAGACGGAGCTGGGCCTGATCTTTACCGTTTATCTCTTCGGTATTGCCGCTTCCTGGCTTGCGGGCGTTCTCGGCGACCGCATCGGCCATTTCGTCGTCCTGCCGGCAGGCGTAGTGGTCGCGGCCCTGGGGGCTGCGGTAACGCTGGCTTCGCCGTTGCCGCTCGTTATCCTCGGCATCATTCTGGTGACGATCGGCTTCTTCGTGACCCACTCGGTCGCCAGCGCCCTTGTCGGAAGGCTGGCTCGCGGCGCCAAGGGGCACGCATCGTCGCTCTATCTGCTGAATTATTATCTCGGCTCCAGCATTGCCGGCTCGGTCGGTGGTTACTTCTGGCTTGCCAACGGCTGGTCGGCTGTGATTGCCTTCATCCTTGCCATGCTGGCGGCATGCCTTGTCGCAGCGTTCAGCGTGGCAAAATTGGGCCGCCATTGAGGCGCAGCGCCGGAGACTGACCGTGATCCGCATCGACCATCTCGATCACCTGGTGCTGACCGTCGCCAGCATCGAGGCGAGCTGCGGCTTCTACGCCCGCGTTCTCGGCATGGGCGTTGAAACCTTTGGCGAAGGCCGCACGGCGCTGACCTTCGGAAACCAAAAGATCAATCTTCACCGCGCAGGCCACGAATTCGAGCCCAAGGCCGAGCGTCCAACGCCGGGCTCGGCCGACCTCTGTTTCATCGCTGAAACATCTCTCGACGATGTCATTACGCATCTCGCCAGCATGGGTGTTGCAATTGAACAAGGCCCGATCCGCCGCACCGGGGCGACGGGGCCGATCCTGTCGGTCTATTTCCGTGATCCCGATGGAAACCTGATCGAGGTTTCCAATCCCTTCCGCGAAGACGGTCGGCGCTAGGCACGGCTCATCTTCCTCCATCATCTCTTCCGATGGCGATCATTTCCACCGCGCAGCCATGCTTGACACGATGGTTTTTCAGCTATAATAAACCGGTAAGTTAATTAACTTATGGGTTTAGTAAATAGCCATGGACCGGCTGAGCGCAACCTTGTCTGCCCTTGCCGATCCGACCCGGCGCGCCATTCTTGCCCGCCTCACTGCCGGCGAGGCGTCGGTTTCGGAACTGGCGGCCCCCTTCGATATGTCGCTGGTCGCCGTCTCCAAACATCTGAAGGTTCTGGAAAAGGCAGGTTTGATCTCGAAGGGAAAGGAAGCGCAGTGGCGCCCCTGCCGCCTAGAGACGAAGCCGCTTCGGCAGGTGGATGACTGGCTGGAAACCTACCGTCAGTTCTGGAGCGAGAACCTGGATCGCCTGGAAGCCTATGCTGCAACGCTGATGCAAGGGAGGAAGGAAGATGACGGCAGCAAATAGCACCGGAGGCATGCCAAGGCGCCGGGAAATCACTCTTATCCGCGAGATCGCCGCCCCTCGGGAACTGCTGTTCCGCCTTTGGACCGAGCCGGAACATCTTGTGCGTTGGTGGGGGCCACAGAACATGTCGGCCCCTTCAGTCTCCGTCGATCTCCGGGAAGGCGGCGCCTGGCGGCATTGCATTCTCGGCCCCGACGGCAAGGAATATTGGAGCCATGGGCGTTACATGGAGATCGCGCCGCCGGAGCGACTGGTCTTCACCTTTGCCTGGGAAGGGCATGGCGGTCGCCTCGAGCATCAGATGCAGGTAACGATCGAGTTTTACGAGAAAGGCGAGGGTACTCGCCTCGTCTTCCACAAGGCGGAATTGCCCGATGATACCGAGATGCGGTTGCAGACCGGAGGATGGGAACAGGCGCTCGACAAATACACCGCCTATGCCGAAGAAATCACCGGACGGGAGATCCCGTGATGAAAAAGACCTACCATGGAAGCTGCCATTGCGGCGCCGTCGCCTACGAAGCCGATATCGACCTGTCGGGCGGCACCTTCAAGTGCAATTGTTCGATCTGCCGCAAGAAGCGCAGCTGGCTTGTCGTCGCAACGCCTGCCGATTTCCGGCTGATCTCAGGAGAGGGGGCGCTCAGCGAATATCTCTTCGGCGCCAATGCCGTTCATCATCTCTTCTGCGGGACCTGTGGCGTCAGCTCTTTTGCGCATAGCGACAATCCCGCTCTCGGCGGCAAATTCTACGCCGTCTGCGTTGCCTGCCTGGATGATGCGACGGAAGAGGAACTCGCTGAAGCGCCCGTCATGTATTTCGACGGCAGGAATGATCGCTACGATCGCGGGCCGGACGAGACTCGCTATCTATAGCGGAAGCTAACTGTCGTGGTCGCCCGGTGCCAATTCGAGCTGATGGCGCGGATCCGGCGATCTCAATCCGCTCAACAGATACCAGAACACCGCCACGAGAACGAGGCAGGCGCCGATGATCGTCGGCTTGCCGGGGTTTTCCGAAAAGGCGAGCCAGACCCAGAGGGGGCCGAGAACGATATCGAGCG
The DNA here is from genome assembly GCA_028865845.1 of Rhizobiaceae bacterium. Classification (GTDB taxonomy): domain Bacteria; phylum Pseudomonadota; class Alphaproteobacteria; order Rhizobiales; family Rhizobiaceae; genus Rhizobium. Next base: position 1,127 of record JAGWJK010000610.1, on the reverse strand, counting down.
TACCGATCAGGCCCGCTTCCCCGGAAGGGATGTGGCGGCTGCCGCTGGTATAAAGCAGATAGGCAATCCCCGACGTGATCGATCCGAATAGCGCCAGGATCGCAAGCTGCGGCAGCGTGGGCATGGTGTGCGACATCAAAGGCAGGCACAGCAGCGCGCAGAGCCAGGAGCCGATCGCGTTTACCGGCGCCATCCTGAGCGAAGGATAGCGGCGCGCCATGACCAGCAAGGTGCTGAAGGCGATCGTCATCAAAAGCGACAGGCCGTTGCCGGCGAGATCTTGGGGCCTTGCGGCGAACCCCGCGACGACGAGCACGCCGAGAAAGGCGATGGCGCTCGCTATCAGCGTTCGCCGCCCGAGCTTTTCACCAGACCAGAGATAGGCGATTCCCGCTGCTGCAAACGGTGTCGTCGCGTAGATCGACAACACGTTGGCGACCGTCGTCAGTTTCAATGCTGCAATATAGCCGAACATCGAGATCGCCGACAGCAGGCCGGCTATGGGGTAGAGAAAGACCGGCGGCGGCGTGACCCCTGCTGGTCTGGCGTTGCGGTCGAAGAGGACGATCAGGCCAAGAACAATGCCGCCGAAAACCGAACGCCAGCCGAGAACGGTCCAGACATCGAAGTCGAGCATCCGCACGAATAGCCCGGCGCTACTCCACATGATGGCTGCCGTGGTGACGAGCGTAATTCCATAACTGCGACGTTCCATCGAGCCCCCCGATTCGTGTCGACAGGATCCATTCCTATCAAGGGCAGCGGCAAGCGCCCAGCCGGCTTGCGCCAGCCGATTTCGCGATTGGAGCGATCGACAAAAATAAACGGCGTTCGTGGTGGTTCCGGGCTCGAATACTCGGCAGAATTCTCAGGCGAGCTGCGCCCGAAAGGCCGCACAGCGCTCCGCATAATCCGGAGCTGAAAAGAAATCGCTTCCGACGACAAACGTATCGGCTCCGGCATCGGCAATTGTGCGGATGTTGCCGAGTTTGACTCCACCGTCGACCTGAATGCGAGCCTGCCGGCCAGTCTTATCGATCATCCGTCTCGCCGTTTCGATCTTCGGCAGGGCCGCCGGAATGAGCGACTGGCCGCCAAAACCCGGGTTGATAGTCATCACCAGCAGC
>JAGWJK010000609.1 GCA_028865845.1 Rhizobiaceae bacterium | reverse complement strand
AAGACGCGCGCCGCTGAATACAATGTCAAGGCGCAGACGATCGACGACCTGCTGGCCAACGACGAGATCGACGTCGTCGTCAACCTGACGATCCCGGATGCGCATTTCCCGGTTTCCAAGCGTATCCTCGAGGCCGGAAAGCATGTTTATTCCGAAAAGCCGCTGGTGTTGACGCTGGAGCAGGGCGAAGAACTGCGCCGTATCGCCAAGGAGAAGGGGCTTGCCGTCGGCTGCGCTCCCGATACCTTCCTCGGCGGTGCCCATCAGCTCGCCCGTAAATTCGTCGATGACGGCGGTATCGGCCGCATCACGTCGGGCGCCTGCTACGTGATGAGCCCGGGCATGGAGATGTGGCATCCGAACCCGGACTTCTTCTTCCTGCCGGGTGGCGGTCCGATCCTCGATCTCGGCCCGTACTACGTCGCCAACCTCATCAACCTCATCGGTCCGGTGAAGCGCGTCGGCGCCATGACCTCCATGGCATCGGAAACCCGCACGATCACCAGCCAGCCGCGCAACGGCGAAATCATTCCGGTGAAGACGCCGACGACGATCCAGGCTCTGCTTGAATTCGTCAGCGGCGCGACGGTGACGTTGACGGCAAGCTGGGATGTCTGGTCGCATCGTCATGCCAACATGGAGCTCTATGGCACCGAGGGTTCGCTCTACGTGCCCGACCCGAACTTCTTCGGCGGTACCGTCGAGGCCAGCGGCCGCAACAAGGACATCAAGGTTCTTGACGGCTGGGCGCATCCGTTCGGCATTTCCAACCAGGATAGCCCGAGCGGCCCGCGCGCCAACTACCGTACGGCCGGCCTTGCCGACATGGCGGCTTCGCTGATCGACGGTCGTGACGCCCGTTGCTCGCTCGACCGCACCCTGCACGGCGTCGACGTCATGACGTCGATCCTGAAGTCGGGCGCTGAAAACCGCTTCATCGACCTGACGACGACCTGCACGCAGCCGGCCGCCCTTGGCATCGAAGAAGCCCAGGCGCTGCTCAAGTAACGCCTTGAAGTACGCACATAACGAGCTATTTTCCGCGCGGGCGATAAGCCCGCGCTTTTCATCTTGAAGGAATTAAGATCATGGCCTGGCAACCGGCATCCGATCGCTATGCGAATATGAAGTACAACAGAACGGGCCGTTCCGGTCTGAAGCTGCCGGCGGTTTCGCTGGGGCTGTGGCACAATTTCGGCGGCGACACGCCGCATGACCGCAAGGTCGACATGTGCCGCACTGCGTTCGACCTCGGCATCACCCATTTCGACCTCGCCAACAATTACGGCCCGCCTCCCGGCAGCGCCGAAACCGCGTTTGGCGAGATCCTGCGCACCGATTTCGCCGGCCTGCGCGATGAGCTGATCATCTCCTCCAAGGCTGGCTACGACATGTGGCCGGGTCCTTATGGGGAATGGGGCAGCCGCAAATATCTGATCGCCTCCTGCGACCAGAGCCTGAAGCGCATGGGTCTCGACTATGTCGACATCTTCTATTCCCACCGCTTCGATCCGGATACGCCTCTCGAAGAAACCTGTGGCGCGCTCGACCATATCGTTCGTTCGGGCAGGGCGCTTTATGTCGGCATCTCCTCCTACAATTCGCAGCGCACCCGCGAAGCCGCCGCGATTCTGAAGGATCTCGGAACGCCGTGCCTTATCCACCAGCCGAGCTATTCGATGCTCAACCGCTGGGTCGAGGACGACGGCCTGGTCGACACGCTTGAAGATCTCGGCATTGGCTCGATCGTCTTCTCGCCGCTCGCGCAGGGCATGTTGACGACCAAGTATCTCGGCGGCATTCCGGACGACAGCCGCGCTGCCCAGAACCACTTCCTGAAGCGTGATTTCATCCGTCCGTCGATCATCGACAATATTCGCAAGCTGAACGAAATCGCCGAGAAGCGTGGCCAGACGCTGGCGCAGATGGCAATCGCCTGGGTTCTGCGCGGCGACCGCATCACCTCGGCGCTGATCGGCGCCAGCCGCTCGTCGCAGATCGTCGATTGCGTCAAGGCGCTCGACAATCTCGAGTTCACGGCGGAAGAGCTGAAGGAGATCGATGTCTACGCCCGCGAGGCCGATATCAATCTCTGGGCCCGTTCGGCCGAGCGCGACTAGCAATCTGAAAACGCCCGGAACTCGGGTTCCGGGCGTTTTGCCTGTCTGGCGTCCGTGCACGCGCGGCGCATCCCGCTGATCCCTCTGGAGGAGATGGTTTCATGATCCGCAACCCGATTTTGCCGGGCTTCAACCCCGACCCGTCCATCTGCCGCGTCGGCGAGGATTACTACATCGCCACCTCGACCTTCGAATGGTATCCGGGCGTGCAGATCCATCATTCCCGCGATCTCGTGAACTGGACGCTGGTGCGCCGGCCGCTGGAGCGCGCCTCCCAGCTCGACATGCGCGGCGAACCCGACAGCTGCGGCATTTGGGCTCCATGCCTCTCCTATGCGGACGGCCTGTTCTGGCTAGTCTATACCGACGTCAAGCGCTACGACGGTAATTTCAAGGACGCGCACAATTACATCGTCACGTCGCCAACGATCGAGGGCGAATGGTCGGAGCCTTCCTACGTCAATTCCTCCGGCTTCGATCCCTCGCTGTTTCATGACGACGACGGCCGCAAATGGTTCGTCAACATGCAGTGGAACCATCGCACCGAGAGCTATGGCGGCTCGCCGAAGACCCCGGCCTTCGACGGCATCTTGCTGCAGGAATGGGATCCTGCGACGAAGTCGCTGAAGGGGCCGATCGAGAATATCTTCCCGGGCACCGAACTCGGCCTGGTCGAGGGGCCGCATCTCTTCAAGCGCAACGGCTATTATTATCTGACGACGGCCGAAGGCGGAACCGGCTACGACCATGCGGTTACTATGGCGCGCTCACGCAACCTCAATGGCCCGTACGAGCTGCATCCGAACAAGCATCTGATCACGTCGAAAGATCATCCCGAAGCCGTGTTGCAGCGGGCAGGGCATGGTCAATACGTCGAGACGCCGGATGGACAGTTCTACCATACGCATCTCTGCGGACGGCCGCTGCCGCCACAGCGCCGCTGTACCCTCGGCCGCGAAACCAGCCTGCAGAAATGCGTCTGGAAGGAAGACGGCTGGCTCTATCTCGAAAACGGCACTGTCGTGCCGGATGTCGAGGTGCCCGGCCTGAACGGTGTGGTCCCGATCGAGAAGCCGCGCCGCAGCGGCTACAATTTCGACGGCGGCAAACTGCCGATGGATTTCCAATGGCTGCGCACGCCGCAGCCGGATCGGATTTTCAGCCTGACGGAACGTCCGGGTCATCTGCGCCTGTTTGCACGCGAAAGCATCGGTTCCTGGTTCGAGCAGGCGCTTGTCGCACGCCGGCAGGAACACCACAGCTTCCGCGCCGAAACCGTCGTCGAATTCCAGCCGGATACCTACCAACAGGTGGCGGGCCTCACGCATTATTATAACCGATTCAAGCTGCACGCGATCGCGGTCACCCTGCACGAGAAGCTCGGCCGTTGCGTGACGATCATGACCTGCGCCGGTGACTATCCGAATGGCAGACTGAGTTTCCCGATCGAGGGCGGCGTTTCCGTCCCCGATGGCCGTATCCAACTCGCCATGGAAGTCCGCGACAACGATCTGCAGTTCTTCTGGCAGGCTGAGGGCATGGGAGCATGGCAGGCAATCGGGCCTGTGCTCGACGCCGGCGTCATCTCCGACGAAGGCGGGCGCGGCGAACACGGATCCTTCACCGGCGCCTTTACCGGGATGTTTGCCTTCGACACGTCTGGACGGGCAAAGACCGCCGACTTCGACTGGTTCAACTACGACGAACTGTGATCCGCTAGCACTGTCGACTCGGCCGGACGTTGCGACAGGTTTGTTAACGGCGGTTCCGAACAGAGGAGGCTTCGCATAGAATATATGCGAACCTTCGGGGCGGATTGAAGTTACCGGAGCCTTGGCTTCGGGTGTGGGAGCGCTCATGGCTGG
>JAGWJK010000608.1 GCA_028865845.1 Rhizobiaceae bacterium | reverse complement strand
GAGGTCGTCGAGGTGCGCGGCGAGGTCTACATGGCCAAGAGCGATTTCATGGCGCTGAATGCGCAGATGGAAGCCGAAGGCAAGCAGACCTACGTCAATCCGCGCAACACTGCATCCGGTTCGTTGCGTCAGCTCGACCCGAAGATTACCGCCAGCCGCAAGCTGAAATTCTTCGCTTACGCCTGGGGCGAGATTTCTGACATGCCGGCTGACACCCAATTCGGCATGGTGCAGAAATTCAAGGAATGGGGCTTCCCGGTCAACCCGCTGATGAAGAAACTGGATTCGGTTGCCGACATTCTTGAGCACTATGACGAGATCGGCCTTCAGCGTCCGGATCTCGACTATGATATCGATGGTGTCGTCTATAAGGTCGATAGCCTCGAACTGCAGGCGCGGCTCGGTTTCCGGTCGCGTTCGCCGCGCTGGGCTACGGCGCATAAGTTCCCGGCGGAACAGGCGATCACACGTCTGCTCGACATCGATATCCAGGTCGGTCGCACAGGTGCCATGACCCCGGTCGCAAGGCTGGAGCCGATCACGGTCGGCGGTGTGGTGGTGACCAATGCGACGCTGCATAATGCCGACTACGTCAAGGGCATCGGCAACAAGGGCGAGCCGATCCGCGATGGCCGCGATATCCGCATCGGCGACATGGTGATCGTCCAGCGTGCCGGCGACGTCATTCCGCAGATCGTCGACGTCGTCATGGAGAAGCGCGAACCGTCGAGCGTGCCCTACGAATTCCCCAAGGTCTGCCCGGTTTGCGGCAGCCATGCGGTGCGCGATATCAACGAGAAGACGGGCAAGGTGGACGCCGTTACCCGTTGCACCGGCGGCTTCATCTGCCGGGCGCAGGCGACGGAACATCTGAAGCATTTCGTCTCGCGCAATGCTTTCGACATCGAAGGCCTGGGATCGAAGCAGATCGATTTCTTCTTCGAGAGCGAAGACCCGGCGCTGCAGGTGCGCATCGCCCCCGACATCTTCACCCTGGAGAAAAGGCAGCAGGTATCGCTGACCAAGCTCGAGAATATCGACGGCTTTGGCAAGGTCAGCGTTTCCAAACTTTTCGCGGCCATCAACGAGCGGCGAGATATCGCGCTGCATCGCCTGATTTTTGCCCTCGGTATCCGCCACGTCGGCGAAACCACCGCAAAGCTGCTTGCGCGTTCCTATGGCACTTACGAAGCTTTCGAAGCCGCGATGAAGGAGGCTGCGCCTCTTGCTGGCGACGCCTGGAACGAGCTCAACGATATCGAGGGCATCGGCGAGGTGGTCGCCCGCGCCGTCGTCGAATTCTACAAGGAGCCGCGCAATATCGAGGTGATCTCGAAGCTGCTGCAGGAGATTCGCCCGCAGGTGGCCGAACAGCCGACGACATCGGGAGGTCCGGTCGTCGGTAAGACGGTGGTTTTCACCGGTTCTCTCGAAAAATTCACGCGCGACGAGGCCAAAGCGAGAGCTGAAAGTCTGGGCGCAAAGGTCTCCGGATCGGTTTCGAAGAAGACTGATATCGTCGTTGCGGGGCCGGGAGCCGGCTCAAAGCTGGACAAGGCGCGCGAATTCAACGTGCAGGTCATGACTGAGGACGAATGGCTCGCACTCATTGGAGGATAGACCTTATCCTTTCGATGGGTGCCGCCGACTGATTTTAATGCCGAATTTGGCCCGTTGCGCGCGAAAAATCGTGCGGGCTGTGTCGAATTCGGCCGTTTTCGATAGCGCCCTATCGAGCTGGCGCACAGGTATCGATATCACCGATCGCATCGGTCAGAAACAGCGGCGGCAGGCTCGCTCCAGCCGCCGCTTTCATTACTATAACCTAATTCGCGCCATTGTGAAGGCATCCACATATTCGCCGTTGCGCAGCGCGAAAGCTCTGAGCGTGCCCTCGGTTTCGAAGCCGAATTTTTTGTAAAGCCCAATGGCCGACTGGTTGTCGACATAGACGGTCAGTTCCATGCGTTTGATGGCCAGCCAGTTGTCGGCGGCGTCGACGAGAGCGCCGAGAAGGGCCGTGCCGATGCCGCGGCCGACGAAGTCGTCATGGACCCCCATGCCCAGGTGAGACGTGTGATTGCGCCGGCCGAAATAGCTGCGCATGCCTGCATTGCCGACGATTTGCTCGTCCACGGTCGCCACCAGGGCCATGGCACCGAGCTCGCGTTTCTCCAGATGTTCACGGGTCTCCTCGACGCTCTGGTAGGGTAGCCGCAGCGTGCCCGCACGATAGCCCGGCAGGTTGGCCATGCGGTTGATAGCCTCCGCATCGGACGGTCGCGCTGCGCGAATCCGAACACCCGATTCTCTCGATCGTCGCGGGACAGGATTGTCTGGTTGTGGGTTCATAATACTCTCCTTGAGGTTGGTGAGGAGAGCAAAGTTCTCAAACCCTGCTCGCCTCGGCAGGGTTTGAAGGGGATCGCAATCAGCTCAACGCAGCGCTTTTCCCACTCGCCCCGGCAAGGGTGAGGTGGTGAGCATATGCGTCACAATGGTGCGGTTTGCGATCATGCGCGGAGCATTCAACGGTTTTTCCTATAAGTCAACTCCCCTTGCGTCAGCGCCAGAGTTGCACGCGCGTGCTCGCATTCCGAGCGACCACTCGTCTTAGTGCGAAAGGATGAATTGAATAATATGAGGACCGGCCGCTGAATACCTCCAGAGCCATGACGCAAAAGGCGAATCTGCCTTGGCGGGACTGGCGGACTTCGGTTTGTGAGCAAAGGGTTCGATGCGTCTCATCCTCGTCAATGATGTTTCAGTCGTTCGCGGCGGCGCGACCAAGGTAGCGCTGCAATGCATCGAGGCGGGAAAGCAGGCAGGGCTCAATTGCGCCGTTCTCGTGGGGGATGACGGCGAGGGTCTGAAGCCGCAATTTTCAGATATCCGTACAGTGGCGCTTGGAGAACGACCACTGCGTGACGGGCCGTCGTTCAACGACGTATTCGAGAAAAATTACAACAAGCGCGCCTACGAGGCGCTGGACGGATTGCTGAAGGAAACGGAGGAGGACACAGTCGTTCATGTGCATGGCTGGTCGCAGATCCTGTCTCCGTCGATCTTCTATGCGCTGGCGAAGCACAAGGCGAAGGTCATCATCACCGCGCATGATTTCTTCCTGAGCTGCCCGAATGGCGGGCTGATCAATTTCCAGAGCGGAACGATCTGCGATATCCCGCCGCTGTCGCTCGGATGCCTCGCGACGAACTGCGACAAGCGTAATTACTTCCACAAGCTCTGGCGTTTTCGGCGGACATTGACGCAGCGCGGCGTCGGCGAGGAATTCTGGAGCCGTGTCGGCATCGTGCTCGCCCACGAAAACATGGAAACCTATCTGAATTCCGGGCCACTGCAGCATTTCCTGACATTGCGCACGCCGACCGATCCGCTGACGCCGAGGCCCGTTGAAGCCTGGCGCAATCGCCGCACCATGTTTCTCGGCCGAATGTGTTGGGAAAAGGGAGTGCGTACGCTTGCCGAAGCCCTGAACCAGTCCAGGCGAACGGCAACGCTGATCGGCCGCGGCCCGCTGCTCGAAGAGATGCAGCGGGCGTTGCCGCAATGCTGGGTGCCGGGATGGCTCTCCGACGAGCAGGTTACCGCACTTGCCGGCGAGGCCCGCGTCTTCATCATGCCGTCGCGTATGCCCGAGCCCTACGGGCTGGTTGCCGCCGAGGCGCTGATGTCCGGCATTCCCGTCATCGTCAGCAGCAATGCGCTGATCGCCCCAGAAGTAGAGCGGAATGGCGCTGGCTTGGTTTTCAAGAGTGGCGATGCCTGTTCGCTGGCCGAGCGGCTGGTGAGCACCGACGATGACAATTTGATGCAGAGGCTGGCGGAAGGCGCGCTTGCGCTCGGCCGACAGATTGCGCCGAGCAGAAAAGAGTGGGGCCGGCGCATGGTGGATATCTACACGGGCAGGAGCGGTTTCTTCGCTCATTGAAAGGGACATGCATATGGTGCGAGCGTTGGTGACAGGGGGCTGTGG
>JAGWJK010000607.1 GCA_028865845.1 Rhizobiaceae bacterium | reverse complement strand
CGACGATCACATCCGCGACGTCGATCAAGAGCAAGGCTGTAATAATGATCAGTGGTTTCCAGCCGATATCTCGAATTCGCGCCACTTGCAGACTTAGCTGTGTCCAGAAGAAGACCGCTAACACAGGCAAGAGAATCATCAATGCGGTTGTTTTCGAGCCGTCGAAATGAAAGCCGAGCGCGAACAGGAGAGTCAAAAAGAGCAGCATCAGAAAAAATGCCACCGGAACGAAGACAACGGACCAAAGAAAGAATCTAAGCCGTCCTATCCGTCCGCTAAAGCAAAACAGGTTCCCGATCATGCAAGAAAGTCCCTTGGGGTTTGTCGCAGGAGATCATGCATTGCTTTCGATCGGCTGAAGTGAATTCCAAAGATTTGAAATAATCGGCTATTAAACCGCTGCAATGATACGAACAGAAGGCACTCTGACGAACAGCGTGGTCCCGAGTGAGGGTGGCGTAGTCGTTCTACAGGCTCGAGGCGTTGGGGCGAACCCTGCTGTCGAAGGGCGCCCCTTTTCTATTTCCGCCTGTGCAATCTCTAACACTAGCCTTCCGGCGAAATGTTAGAGATCGCTATCCCGCCCGCTGGGCGGGACAAAGCACCCATCAAGCCGCGTCAGCCTTGTTCTGCCGGTTGGCAATCAGATCGTCCACGACGGCCGGATCTGCCAGCGTCGAGGTGTCGCCGAGGGCGCCGAAATCGTCCTCGGCGATCTTGCGCAGGATGCGGCGCATGATCTTGCCGGAGCGTGTCTTCGGCAGGCCGGGAGAGAACTGGATCTTGTCGGGCGAGGCGATCGGGCCGATCTCGGCGCGGACATGTTTCACCAGTTCCTGGCGAAGCGCGTCCGTCCCTTCCTGTCCGGCCATCAGCGTCACGTAGCAGTAGATGCCCTGACCCTTGATCGCATGCGGATAGCCGACCACGGCGGCTTCCGAGACGAGGTTGTGTGACACCAGCGCCGATTCGACCTCCGCCGTGCCGAGGCGGTGGCCCGAGACGTTGAGCACGTCGTCGACGCGGCCGGTGATCCAGTAATAGCCGTCTTCGTCGCGACGGCAGCCGTCACCGGTGAAATACTTGCCCTTGTAGGTGGAAAAGTATGTCTGGATGAAGCGCTCGTGGTCGCCATAGACCGTTCGCATCTGGCCCGGCCAGCTATCGGCGATGACGAGATTGCCGTCGGCAGCACCTTCCAGAACATTACCTTCGCTGTCGACCAGCTGCGGCTGCACGCCGAAGAAGGGCAGGGTGGCCGAACCCGGCTTCAGGTCGGTGGCGCCAGGCAGCGGCGTGATCATGTGACCGCCGGTTTCGGTCTGCCACCAGGTGTCAACGATCGGGCAACGCCCATCGCCGACGACGTTGTAGTACCACTCCCAGGCTTCCGGATTGATCGGCTCGCCGACCGTGCCGAGCAGGCGCAGGCTGGAGCGCGACGAACGCTTCACGAAGTCGTCGCCGGCGCCCATCAGCGAGCGGATCGCCGTCGGCGCGGTGTAGAAGATATTGACCTTGTGCTTGTCGATGACTTCCCAGAAGCGGCCTTGATCGGGGAAGTTCGGCACGCCTTCGAACATCAGCGACGTCGCGCCGTTCGCAAGCGGCCCGTAGACGATGTAGGAATGGCCGGTGACCCAGCCCACATCGGCAGTGCACCAATAGATATCGCCGGGATGGTAGTCGAACGTATATTCGTGCGTCATCGCGGCATAGACGAGATAACCGCCGGTCGTATGCAGCACACCCTTCGGTTTGCCGGTCGAACCGGAGGTATAGAGGATGAACAGCGGGTCTTCCGCCTTCATCTTCACCGGCGGGCACTCCGCCTTCACGCTGGCGGCTTCCTGATGGTACCAGAGGTCGCGGCCGGGCGCCCAGCCGGTCTTGCCGCCGGTGCGGCGCACGACGAGCACCTTCTCCACCGTGACATATTGCTTAGCGGCAATGTGGATCGCCGTATCAGTATTTTCCTTGAGCGGCACCGGTTTGCCGCCACGCACACCCTCGTCGCAGGTGATCACGAAGGTCGATTGGCAATCGACGATGCGGCCGGCCAGAGCTTCCGGCGAGAAACCGCCGAAGACGACCGAATGCACCGCCCCGATACGGGCGCAGGCAAGCATCGCATAGGCGGCTTCCGGGATCATCGGCATGTAGATGGTGACGCGATCACCCTTCTTGACGCCGTGCTTCTTCAACACATTCGCCAGCCGGCAGACATGTTCGTAGAGCTCGTTATAAGTGATCTTCTTGTCGATATAGGGATTGTCGCCTTCCCAGATGAAGGCCACGTCATCGCCATGCTTCTTCAGGTGCCGGTCGATGCAATTATAGGAAACGTTGGTCAGGCCGTCCTCGAACCATTTGATCGAGAGCTTGCCGGTAAACGACGTGTTCTTGACCTTGGTATAGGGCTTGAACCAGTCGATGCGCTGCCCGTGCTTGCCCCAGAACGTGTCGGGATCCTCGACGCTCTGCTTGTACCATTGCTGATACTTCGACCGATCGATCAGCGCACGCGCCTTGGCCGGTTTCGATACCGGGTGAATCTTTTCCGACATGGTCTCCTCCTCAAATCATGCGCCTCTTCAAGAGTATGGGCGCCCATTTCACCCAATCAATAGCAGGTCAAGTGCCAACGGCAATTGGACTTGGATCAATTCAACTCAAAGAATTGCAATTGCGTGACGCTGCGGTTATATAGGGCCATATTTCCCGGACAATGTGGTGTTACACCCCGGACCGCGACACCGGCGCGGACTGACAGAAGGACTATATCTATGGCTCAACAATTGCTCATGCCGAAGGCGACCGCCATCTGGCTTGTCGACAATACAGCCTTGTCGTTCGACCAGATCGCGCAGTTCTGCAAGCTGCACCCGCTCGAAGTCAAGGCGATCGCCGATGGCGAAGCCGCCCAGGGCATCAAGGGCCTCGACCCGATCGCCACCGGCCAGCTCTCGCGCGACGAAATCGCTCGCGCCGAAGGCAACCCCAACTACAAGCTGAAGATTTCCGAGCCCAAGGTTCGCGTTCCCGAATCCAAGCGCCGCGGCCCGCGCTACACGCCTGTTTCCAAGCGCCAGGATCGCCCGAACGCCATCCTCTGGCTGGTACGCAATCATCCGGAACTGAAGGACGCGCAGATCTCGCGCCTCGTCGGCACCACAAAGTCGACTATCGAACAGATCCGCGACCGCACGCACTGGAACTCGACGAACCTTGCACCGATGGACCCGGTAACGCTCGGCCTCTGCAGCCAGATCGATCTCGACATGGAAGTGGAAAAGGCCGCCAAGGGCCGTCCGCTGCCGACCGCCGCCGAACTCGGCGCGACGCTGCAGCCCGCGCAGGAAACCGAGAAACTGGGCTTCAGCTATGAACGCGAAGAAAAGGAAAAGGAAATCGACGCCGATGCCGTCTTCGCCAAGCTGAAATCGCTGAAGTCGTCCACTCCTGATGATGATGACGACGACCGCTACTAAGATCAGCTCGATCGGATCCTTTCAAAGCCTCGGTTTCAGGACCGGGGCTTTATTTTTGTCGTCAGGCTGGCCTATCGCGCCCCAAAAATCGCCGAGCCGACGCGCACGCTGGTTGCGCCGAAGGCGACGGCGGTCTCGTAATCGCCCGACATGCCCATCGACAGTTTCTCCACACCGGCCTTGGCGGCGAGCTTGGCAAGCAGCGCAAAATGCGGACCGGGATTTTCCTCCGCCGGCGGAATGCACATCAGGCCCTCGATCGAAAGGCCGAGCTCCTTCCGGCAGAAATCGACGAAAGCAACCGTGTCATCCGGCGCAATGCCCGCCTTTTGCGGTTCGAGCCCGGTATTGACCTGCACATAGAGCCGGACGACCTTGCCCTGGCGCGCCATTTCCTCGGCAAGCGCACGGGCGATCTTTTCGCGATCGACGGTCTCGACGACATCGAACAGGGCGATGGCATCCGCCGCCTTGTTGGATTGCAGCGGCCCGATCAGATGCAGCTCGATGCC
>JAGWJK010000606.1 GCA_028865845.1 Rhizobiaceae bacterium | reverse complement strand
CATTGGTTTGGCCAGCATGAAAGGAGGGGTCGGGGTCGCGATAGATGTTTAGCACGGAGTTCCAAACGCATTTGTCATCGTATAATCGAGCCGACCGGATCGACATCGATCCGTGCCCAACAAAAACGGTATACTGTAAGCTAGCGCCTGCCGAGCAAAATTCCATGACGACTGCCCAGACGCCGGGCCTTCGCTTGCGCGCTAAAACGCCGCGCTGCCTTCAGTCGCAGCGATTTTTCCGCCACAGACCGGGCGTCGTGCCGACCTGCTGCGTGAAAACGCGGGTGAAATGGCTCTGATCGGAAAAGCCGCTGAGCACGCCTATTTCGGCGAGCGATTTCGAGCGATCAAGAAGATGGCCCTTGGCGCATTCGACACGGCGAAGCTGCAGCCACTCGTGTGGCGACTGGCCAATCGATTGCCGGAACGCCCGACAGAAGTGCCGCTTGGACAGCCCGCATTCCCGGGCGACGGTTTCAAGTTCGAGGCCGCCGTCCAGACGCGACGCAAGCAGTTCGAGCGCGCGCCGCTGCTGCCACGGCGCCAGTCCGCCCTTTGCGACATGCCTGCCGGGCGAGAGCCCGCCATAGGTCGCAGCCACATGGGAGGCGATCGCCAGCGAAATGTGATCGACAAAGAGTTGCGGCACCTCATCCGGTTTCTCGAAAGCGGCGCGTGCAGCAGAGACGAGGTTGAACATGGTGTTGTCGTCGTAGCCCTGCCCCGGCTTGTAGACCAGCTCCGAAATCCGCGGCGCACTCGCCTCCTCGGCCACCTTGTCGAGAACGCTGTCCGGCAAATAGAAATGGATGGAATGGAACGGCTTGTCGAGCAGCACCACAGGGTCGCGCCTCAGGTCGTAGAGCACGGTCTGGCCGGCGGCGAGATGACAGATTGGAAATTGCTTTCCGTCCTCCCAGTAGAGGTGGTTTGGAAAATCGCGGACCTGAAGCGCGACGAGATAGGCAGCCTCGCGAGGAATGGACCGGCTTGGCGCGACTTCCGGATTGTCGCTCCGGATCTCGGTCATGGCGAGATCGTCACGCTTGATGCTGCGCGAGATGATAGTCGGAACATTGCTTAGCCCGAAGCGTGAACCAAGATTATCGCCATATGCTCTTGCATCGCTCATAGCTCGGCCCCCGGAGTTGAGCGAAGTTTACGACAACGAATGGACTTCGCAATCGAATGGCGAGCGCTTGGGATATTCGTGCTGGGATTGTCCAAAACATATCAAAATCATACTATTGGGGAGGCCGAGGTCATCCGGCGAAGAGCCATGCGCAGCCGTCTTTACCCTGCTCAATGCTGTACCCGCCATTTCTGAGGATGGATGCCGATCCGCTTGACGAAAGCCGCAACGAAGCCGCGCGTATTCGAAAAACCGCAAATCGTCGCCGCCTGATCCAGGGGGATGTGCGGGCGCAGCAAAAGGACATCGCGCGCCGTCGCGACCCTGCAGCCTTCGAGCCAGCGCCAGGGTGCCATTCCCGTCGATTTTTGGAATGATTGCGCAAACACCAGCGACGGCATTCCGCAGATCGACGCGATGTCTTCGAGCGTGATCTCTCCATCCAGATGGGCTCTCAGCATTTCGCAGGCCATCGCCTTCTGCCATGGCGACAGCGGTGCCGGCGGCAGCGCTTGGGGGCGGGGCGCTGCGCCCCCATATTTCTTGAGAGCATGGGCGGCGGCAGCGATGGTGACATGATCCGTGAAGAGCCGATCCACGTGGCGAGAGCCTCTGAGGAACGGCAATAGCGTCAACGCCAGCGATGAGAGCACGCGATCGTCAAAACCGTTCATGAAATCCGATTGAAATTCCTGCGTTCTTGGCATTCCTTCACGATCGGCAATCTGATCGAGCGTCACCATCGGCATTTGAAAACTGACGTTGTGAAACGCCTCGCCGACACTGACGGACGGCTGCGTCCGCAGATCATAGAGCACCGAAGATCCGGTTTTCAGTCCAGGCGTCTGCAGGAAACGTCCGCCCAGCCACATGTCGTACCGCGGACAAGGATCGATATGGATCGTCAGCAGCAGACTGTTCTCCACGGGAACGGGAGAGGTTCGCCTCGGATTCGGAAAACGGCACTCCACTTCGCTCACGGTAATGGCAGCCTTGTCGAGTTGCCGGACGATCCGTCGTTCGCGCGGTTCGATATAGAAGCTGGAATGCATCCAGCCATCATAAGCCGTATCCCCCCGATCAAGTCTGCCCATCGCAAATCATCCGTGCTCGCTCGATGGCAACGTAGACTGCGGAGACCGAGCCGTCTTGTGCGCACGTCATGCGTTTACGCATTTTGGGACACAAGCGGATGTGACCGGCACGCGATAGCACGCCGGCCCGATCGGCATCTCTTGTGGCCGTACCAGGTTGCTCGCGAAACTTCCGATATGGTCAATGGCTGTCGGGTGTCGTCGGCTGTGTGGCGTCGCTGTCGAGAACGAAGACCGCGAGCAGTTTGGCAGGCTTCGTCTTGCTTGCATTTCTGCTGACGAGATGGTGGGCTCCCGGCACTTCGGACCAATGCTCCCCGGCCTTGTAGACCGTCTCCTGGCCATCATCGACCTTGCTGCGGATTTCTCCTTCCAGCACATAGGCAAAAATGAAGGCCGACTTGTCGTGACGGTGGGATGGCGAAGCGCCGCCGGGTGCATAATCGACGACGAAGGCCCGCACGCTTTTGCCGGGGATATTGGGGATCTTCTCGAGGAAGACCTGCGAGACCTTCTCGCCACCACTGGCGTCCTTGGCGGCCGCAGACCCGGCCAGCACCAATGCGGCCAGTGCGACCGCGACCGTTCCGAACAACTTCATTTTATCCTCCCTTGGCATCGATCCTGACGCGAAAGTTTTAGAGAGGGGCGGCCATCCGTTCTTGGATCACGAGCATGCCTTTGGTGATTTTGAGCCAAAACCGCGGTCATCTAGTCAGTGTCGATCCCATAGGACGCGCGGCTGTGACAGAACGGCGCAGCATCTACGGGAAGACAAAAGATATATTGAAAATGTATCTTTAAAGATCTAGGTCTCCGTCATCGACATATCAGCCAAGAATGGAGACCATCATGCCGGAGACTTTGAGCGAAGCCACCAAGACCATCGTGCGAGCGACCGTGCCCGCGCTCGCTGCCCATGGAACCGAGATCACCGCGGCGATGTACAAGCGGCTGTTCGAGAATGCCGAGGTGCGCGACCTGTTCAATCAGTCGAACCAGGGCGAAGGCGGCCGCCAGACCAAGGCGCTTGCACAGGCAATCCTTGCCTATGCGCAGAACATCGACAATCTTGCTGTCCTCGGCAGTGCGGTGGAGCGGATCGCTCAGAAGCATGTCGGGCTCTATATCCAGCCTGAGCATTATCCACACGTGGCGGCTTCCCTCCTTGCCGCGATCGGCGACGTTCTCGGCGAAGCCGCGACGCCTGAGATATTGGCCGCGTGGGGCGAAGCCTTCTGGTTCCTCGCCCATGTCCTGATCGCGCGCGAAACCGAGATCTATGGCGATCTGAACGCGGCAGAGGGCGGCTGGAATGGATGGCGCCGGTTCCGGGTCGTTTCCAAGCGAAGGGAAAGCGACATCATCACTTCGTTTGTCCTGCAGCCCGTGGACGGCGGCGCAGTGGTCGAGCATAGGCCCGGCCAGTATCTGACATTCAGGATCGACGTCCCCGGTTTGCCGCCACAACGCCGCAACTACAGCATCTCTTCCGCATCGAACGGTGAGACTTACCGGATCTCTGTCAAGCGCGAACCAAAGGGCTTGGTCTCGCGGTTCCTTCACGACAAGATCGGTGAGGGCGACACCATCGATGTCGCGCCGCCGACAGGAGATTTCCACCTTCCCGAGCGCCCGGAGCGCCCCGTCGTGCTCTTGAGCGGCGGCGTCGGTCTCACGCCCATGGTCAGCATGCTGGAAACGATCGCGCAACGGGATGAAGACGTGCCGGTGCACTATGTGCACGGTGCGCAGGATGGCCGCGTCCATGCGATGGGTGCGCATGT
>JAGWJK010000605.1 GCA_028865845.1 Rhizobiaceae bacterium | reverse complement strand
TCGGCGGCTCCGCGCAGATCGCTAGGGACGTCGCGCATAAGTTCCTTCGCATCGGCGTACGCTCCAACGTGGTCGACGACTCCCACATGATGCTGATGTCGGCATCGCTCTTGAGCAAAGATGATCTCGCCATCGGCTTTTCCCATTCCGGAAACACGGTTGCGGTCATCGAAGCCATACAGCTCGCACGCCGGAATGGAGCACGGACGATCGCGATCACCAACTACAACGGATCTCCGCTCGCCCAGCACGCCGACGTCGTTCTTTGTTCGACTGCTCAAGGGTCGCCATTGACAGGCGAGAATGCGGCCGCCCGCATTGCACAGCTCAACATTCTCGATGCGGTTTTCGTTGCAGTCGCCCAACGCGACTACCAGGCCGCCGAGAAGAACCTTGAAAAGACGATGGCGGCAGTCGCCTCCAAACGAAAAGATAAGTTCCTATGACCTCCAATTCCCCCACTGTCTTCGTGTTTGGCAGCCTGCACTATGATATCATCGTCAAGGGTCCGGCGCGGCCCCGCAAAGGCGAGACGGTGACGGGGACCGCATGGTTCCCGAAGTGCGGCGGCAAGGGAGGAAACCAGGCCGTTTCGGCGGCGAAAGCCGGGGCGAAAGTGATGATGATCGGTGCCGTCGCCGATGACGATTTCGGCACAACCTTGCTGGCCAATCTCAAAGCCAAGGGCGTCAACAGTGGGCTGGTTCGGACAGTCGCAGGCGGCTCCTCGGGCATGAGCGTCGCTATCTTTGACAGCGAAGGGGACTATGGGGCGGTAATCGTATCCGGCAGCAATCTTGCCTTGTCATCGACTGACGTAGATGCGGCCAAGAAGCATTTCACCTCCGACAGTGTGCTGGTCCTGCAAAGCGAGGTTCCAGATTCCGCAAATGTCCTGGCGGCTGAGGCCATGAAAGCGGCGGGTGGACGAGTACTCATCAATGCGGCACCCGCGCGTGCACTTTCAACGGAACTGACCAAGCTGATAGATATCATCGTCGTCAACGCGGTCGAAGCCGAGATGCTCGCGGAAATGGAACAGGTGGATAGCCTCGCTGACGCGATGGCTGCCGCCCACCTATTGGCGGAGAAGTATCCCGTCGCGGTGGTGACGGCTGGAGGCGAAGGCGTTGCGTGCGTTGAACGTCGGAATTCGAGGGAACTCGCAATCCCTGCTCGAAAGGTGAAGCTCGTGAGCACGCATGGAGCAGGCGACGAGTTTATCGGCGTGCTGGCAGCCAATCTTGCTGCCGGTTTGGACATTCAGGTGGCATTGGAAAAGGCCAATGAGGCGGCCGCGATTCTTGTGAGTACACCACCTTATGCTCACGACTAGCGATCCAGTCGGTAGAGTGGACCTCAGATACGCGTAGTTGTGTAGCAACTGCCACCAATGCTTGGCGTTTAATTCTTGAACGTGGCCATGCTGTGATTTGAAGCTAGCCCTGCAGGATCCTGCACGTCTCTTTCTCCGGCTGTGCGTTGAGACGCACAGTGGCTAGCCCGCGAACCGAAAGTCTCGGTTGACGACCACTTCGTACTCCCCTCTGGTTTCTGCCCAGCGCGAATATCGTGGACTTCCAAGGGCGTGAATGCGATCGATTTCTGCCGATCGCCTCTGGTAGCTCTGACCTTTGTGCGGTCCACGTGAAGTCTCAGATGACAACGGGCCCGGCATCGGGCTCCTTGCCGGTATTAGCAAAGATCGCGTCGCGGATACCCTTTAAAACCTGGCTCGGGTCGCCTAGACCGCGATCGACGCAGTGCGCGAGATGCCTTCGATACTCGACCAACGGCGCCGTGATGGATTTAGGCTGTCCATCAAGGCCGTTGTCGACGACGCCCACAATCATCGCCTTGCGGGTAGAAACATCCGCCTCGAGCCGAGCCTTGCCGTATTCGTAGACCAGGTTCAGCCGCGCAAGCGCCTCCTGTCGGTAGCGGTCTCCGAAGCAGAACAGCCGCAACAGTTCGACCGCGAGGATCATCTTGGCGACAAGGGTCCAGAGCGGCATGCGTTCATCCGCGATCTCCGTCGCTCCGCGGGCGCCCGCCAGAACGTTGGATACGACTTCCAGCAGCTTTTCGACACTCTGCATACCGTCTCGTCCGACGCGCTTCTCAAGCATGTCCGGCCTCACGGGGGTCTTGTCGTCAGGATCGATGTTGGCATCGGAGAGGATCTTGGTGGCCGTTTCGAACTGGTTGGCCGCCTTATGTATCTTCCCCTTGATGCTGCGGAATTCGCTTTCCTGGATCTCACGGGTAACGATCGTCTCGACCGCGGGCAGGATCGCCTGCTCGATCTGCTCGATGGTGTCCTTTTGCGCGTCCCGAAAGAACTTGGCTATCTCCGCAGCGCCGGCCACGGAGCGGACGATGAACGACGCGATCAGGAATGGACCTTGGGCCGATTCCCCGTCGAAGGCCTTTGCGATGTCGCCCGAGAGCTTGAGGAGGTCCGACGCGACCTTTCCAATCACCGCGAATCCGACGATCGCGTCGTCCGCAGACTTCGCGTCGTTGTTTTGCGGATCGAAGACGCCGGACACCTTGATGCTCCAGATCTCGCTCTCACCCAAGGTAGGGAAGTAGACCGATTCCGGACCCATAAAGGCTGATACTTCTTTCCCCTTTCCAAGATACGGGCGATCGACCACCTTGGCTTTGATCTCCTTGCCATCCTTTGACAGCACCTCGTCAAGGTAGTTCATCTGAAGCGACAGGTTCTGGAGATTGTCACCCTTGACGATCCAGGTGGAGTCGGTATGGGTCCGCGTGATGGTTTGCTCGGCCGGTTGCACGCCTTGAGAGTTCCCGGCCTTGTCCCAGACCGCGTCTGCCGACGCCTCGACCCGAAGGTAGCCGTTTGCTCCGCATCTAAGCGTCAACCCGCTCTTCTTGTTGACGAAGACGACGGCCTGTTAGACGTTGCCCTGCGCATCAGGCTTGCCGTACGAGTTATCCGTCGTCCGGGCCACCCACGACCCGGCATTGATGCTGCCCTTGTCGGTGAAATAGTGAGCCGGCATCAGTTCGACCGCCCCGGCACTCATGTTCGCCGCCCCTCCGACCGCCAACGCGCATTTTGTCGCCTCGTGATAGATGTGAAAGAAGGCCGGCATGTCCTCCGCGGTGACATTCTGCTTCTGCATAATCATGCCCCCAAGATCGAAGGCCGGATTGTGCGCCGTGCCGCGCGTGCGCGCAATCTGGATATTCGGGCGTAGCCATCAGGCGACGTCGCGCTGCGCCGGGATTCGCGCTAGCCTCCGACGCACCGATCAAGCTCAGTGTCAAAAAGCAAAGGCGCGCATCGAACATCGGCGTGCATTTCGCCTTGGAACGCGTGCCCGACGCGGAGTTCAGACGGTGGCCGATAACAATCTTGGTATCGGGGAAGTCTGGTGGCATTTGCTCCCTAAATTCGCAGATACGTGTTGCCGTTTACTCTGTAAATATTCCTAGGTCAGTCCTTCTGATTGGCGATTGTAGCTGACCGAGTTCAACGACTGCTTCAACCCCAAATCCGCCACTTCTCCAGCAATGCTATCTCTCCGCTTGGAGGCGCGCAAACCTGCCGCCTCGTCCAGTTGTTCTGCTGTCCGCTTTTGAGCGGACAGCATCATTAGTTCAACGGCCGGAATGAGGGCGCGAAGGAGACGCCATCTCATAACGCCTGTCCACCTGACGTTGCCCGTGGCTAGGAGTAGGTCCTCTCAACGAAACGCGCAGACAAACCACACCAGATTCGTGTTGATATTGCGTTAGCTTTCATTTGGTGACGCCAGTTTGAACAAGGAGAAGTGAATGGACGCACCATCTGCCTGACAGACAGAATACGGCATTGAAGCCGATGCAGCTCCCGAAAAGAGATGGGCGCTGTTTCGCGACGTTTCTGGGTGGACGCAGTGGAACGCCGGCATCGAAACTATTGTCCTCGAAGGGCCTTTTGCCCAAGGGACCACCTTTGTGATGAAACCGCCTATGAGGAGGCTTTTCGCTCGACGCTGA
>JAGWJK010000604.1 GCA_028865845.1 Rhizobiaceae bacterium | reverse complement strand
GTCCTGCCTCGAATCGATATAAGATTTCCCTAATATGTGTGTCGCGCCGAGACACCCGGAAGCGGAAACGAAAAAGCCGCCGTGCGGTGCATAGCGGCTTTTCGGAAGATCGTTGACAGCTTGACGTTGCGTCAGCCGGCGCTAAAGGTGCGGATGAAGCCCATCAGGCCATGGCGAGTGTCGAGTTGCTGCAGGCGGCTCTCGGGACGGCGTGAGGGCAGCTTCGAATTCCAGACGATCTGGATGGAATTCTTGTTGTTGAAGATGAAGAGCATCGGGGTAACCTCCGGGCCGGATCGACCGGCTTGATATTTGTGAATTGGCGCTGGAGATAATCCTCTTCGCGGTCGCAAACAATGGAAAAAGTCGTCATCGAATGTCGCAAACAGAGCGAGTTTTGAAGTGATGCTTTTTTGCCTCGAGGCTTCTTGGTCGACAATTCCAGATCATGGTGGAATCGTGGCAGAATCCAGCCTTTCCAACGGCAATGCCACATCGGAGCAATGAGCGATGACGAAAGCGATCATGCTGCAGGGAACCGGCTCCGATGTCGGAAAAACGGTATTGGTCGCCGGCCTCTGCCGCCTGTTCGCAAACAGGGGTGTCCGCGTCAGGCCATTCAAGCCGCAGAACATGTCGAACAATGCGGCGGTCGCCGAAGACGGCGGCGAGATCGGCCGGGCGCAATGGCTGCAGTCGCTGGCCGCGCGCGTGCCGTCCTCCGTGCACATGAACCCGGTGCTCTTGAAGCCGCAATCGGAGATCGGCAGCCAGATCATCGTGCAGGGCAAGGTGTGGGGCCACGCCAAGGGCAGGGACTATCAGGCGTTGAAGCCGCAACTGCTCGGGGCAGTGCTGCAGAGCTTTGCGACCATGCGCGCGGGGACCGATCTGGTGATCGTCGAGGGCGCCGGTTCGCCCGCCGAGATCAATCTGCGGGCCGGGGATATCGCCAACATGGGTTTTGCCACCCGCGCCAATGTCCCCGTGGTGCTCGTTGGCGACATAGATCGCGGTGGCGTGATCGCGTCGCTGGTCGGCACCCATCACATCCTACCCGAAGCGGATCGGCGGATGATCCGCGGCTATCTGATCAACAAGTTCCGTGGCGACATCTCGCTCTTCGGTGAGGGCGTCGAGGCGATCGGCAGTTTTACCGGCTGGCCCTGCTTCGGTGTCGTTCCCTGGCTGAAAGCTGCAAGCCGTTTGCCGGCTGAGGATTCGGTGGTGCTGGAGCGTCTGGCGCGGGGCTCGAGCGGGGCGTTGAAGATCACCGTGCCGGTCCTGCCGCGAATTGCCAATTTCGACGATCTCGATCCGCTGCGTGCTGAACCGGATGTGGATATCGTCTTCGTGCGCGCCGGCGAGCGCCTGCCTGATGATGCCGGGCTGGTGGTGCTGCCCGGCTCGAAATCGACCATCGGCGATCTCATGGATCTGAAGGCGCAGGGTTGGGACGAGGACATCGCCGCCCACGTGCGGCGTGGCGGCCGCGTCATCGGTATTTGCGGCGGCTACCAGATGCTCGGCACCATGGTCCGCGATCCGCAGGGGATCGAGGGAACAATCACTGAGATGCCGGGGCTCGGCCTGCTCGACATCGAAACCGAAATGGCGCCGGAGAAGACCCTGCGCAACAGCGTCGCGTGGTCGAGGGAATACGACGCGCCGCTATCGGGCTATGAGATTCACCTCGGCATTACGCGCGGGGCGGATTGCGATCGCCCGTCGACCCTGATCGATGGCCGCCCGGATGGCGCGCTGTCAGGCGACGGCCGGATCATGGGGACGTATCTGCATGGATTGTTCACCAGCGACGCTTATCGCGCCAAACTGCTGGCGAGCTTCGGCCTTACCGGCGAGCGCGTGGATTATCGGGCCGGCGTCGATGCCGCGCTCAACGAGATCGCGACCGAATTGGAAACCATTCTCGATCCGGCGTGGCTCGACAGCCTGATGTAGAGAAGCGGCTCGGTCGCAAAGTGAATCAATCGGGCCGCCCAAGCCGTTGTTTTTGTGGGCAAGCCACTGCGTCTTGCTATTTAATGGACTTACAGTTCGCCGGAGACCTCGCGGCGGCGGCGGTCGAGTTCTTCGCTGTAGCGCCGAAGCGTATAGCTTTCGGTCAGAAGGCCGATCACCTTGCGTTCGATGAGGTCGTTGACGACCACGAGCGCTTCACTTTCCGTCTGGTCGAAAAGGGCCGCCGCCTGCTTGGCGTTCATCTGCGGCTGCAGGAAATCGTTGCGATGGCGGATGAAATCGGAAAGGCCGTGCTCCTCGTCGTCCTTGTCCACGGGGCTGGCGTATATATCCGGCACCAGCACCATGCCGGAATATTTTTCGTCCTTGTCGATCAGGATCACGCGCTGCGCCGAGCCGATCGGGAAATCGTGGCGGAATTCCTCGATGCTCATGTCGATGCTTGCGGTGTGGACGTCCGGACGCATCATGCGGCCGACCGTGAGGCTGCGTATCCAGCCGACATCGTGGGCGCTGCGGATGCTTTCCCCGCGCAAATGGAAGCGCCATGTCGCAAACGAGTAGCCGAAGGTGGTGCGCACGACCAGCGACGACGTGATGACGGCGGCAAGCACAAGCACCGTGATCGGAAAGTCGCCGGTGACTTCCAGCGCGAGGAAGGTCATCGTCAGCGGACCGCCGATGACGGCGACGGCGAGCGAGCTCATGCCGACGACGGCATAGGTGACCGGCGTCAGGGTGCCATGGTCGAAATAAGGAGCGCTGTAGGCGAAGATCTTGCCGAGCAGGGCACCCATGAACAGCGAAGCAAAGAACAGGCCGCCTCTGAACCCGGAACCGATCGAAATCGCCGAGGCGAGGGATTTGAGCAGGAAGAGGCCGGCGAGTGCGACGATCGTGACATCGTTGGTGATGTTCAGATGCAGGGCTCCATGGCCTGCTGACAGAACCTGTGGCGAGATCAGCGCCAGAAGGCCGACGACGACACCGCCGAGCATCGGCCGGAATGGCGGCGCGATCGAGCTTTTGCGAGCCAGTTCCTCGACGAAGGCGACGCCCTGCATGATCAGGATACCGATACCAGCGCAGAAGGCACCGAGCAGCACTGCAGGGATATAATCGGCGGGAACGACGGGGCCGAACTGCCCGACATCGATTGCGAAATCGTCACCCGCCAACAGGCGTGCGATCAGCGTTGAGATCAGCGCCGAGACGACGACGGGCGTCAGGGTGACGATCGAGTAGGTGCCGATGATCAGCTCGAAGGCATAGAAGGCGCCGGTCAGCGGCGCGTTGAAGGCAGCCGCGATAGCGCCGGCGGCGCCGCAGCCGACCAATGTTCTCAAGTCGGCGCGGCGGAGCTGCAGTTTGTAGCCGAACTTCGAGGCGATGCCGGCAGCCAGCTGCGTATAGCCGGCCTCAAGTCCCACGGAAGCGCCGAAACCGTTGGAAATCAGGTTCTGCACCGCAACGAGGATACTATCTGTGAGCGACAGGCGTCCGCCGTGCAGCGCGTTGGCTTCGATGGGGTCGACCATCGGCTTCTTGCGCGTTCGCGACATGATGTAGATCATGATGCCGAGAATGATGCCGCCCGCCACGGGCGCAATCAGCAGGACCGACTTATCGGTGATGTTCACTGCGGCTGCGCTCAGGCGGTCGTCGTCGGCAATGCCGTAGACGAGGCTGTGAAGCTCGCGGGAGATTAGGCTCATCGCCGTTACCGCACAGCCGGAGGTGATCCCCACGAAGGCACCGAAAATCACGAGGCCAAGTTCGCCTCGACGGAAAAGCGCCCTTAGCCGGCTGGGGCTGAAAAAGACTGAGAATACGCCAAGCCGGCGCGGTTGAAATTTCTGCAACATGGGGAACTGACGACGGTTTTGTGCTCGTGAGGATATGCTTATCCTCTATAAACTCCTAACATCAAAGAAATACGGCAAAAAAACCGGCGGAATTCGACGTTTTCACGCAGGTTTCGTCGTTGGAACAACGGATGTCGCATCTATCGCGTTGATTGACTTGATTGAACCG
>JAGWJK010000603.1 GCA_028865845.1 Rhizobiaceae bacterium | reverse complement strand
TCATCTTCTCCAACAATTCGCGCAATCCCGGCTGGCTGGCTTCAGCAGCTGCTTGTTCAATGGAAAACCATCTGCATTTACGAATGGTCTTTTCCGGAAAGGATTTCGCGATCGAGCGAACTTCCACCACATGGGCCGTAACCCTGTAGCGTCTAACGACGCCGTCTTTGAAATAGGTGAAAGAACCAAACGGCTGGTCATCGACCAAACCGCAGACGCCGGCCTCCTCGAAGGCTTCCCTGATCGCCGTCATCGCCGTGGTTTCATCGATTTCGACATGGCCCTTCGGCAGGCCCCATCGACCGTTCCGCCTGCTCCCGACGAGGAGCACGCGCAGGGTGCCGCTCGCAGATCGTTGCAGGCAGATCGCGCCCGCCTGCTCGATATCGGCCAGCCCATCGTCTGTGGTCCGGCCGTTGTCCGTCGGAGCTTCTTGCAACACCGCATTGCCTCCCGGTTCCAATCCGAGAAGAAAAATATCCGGAGACTGTCCACAAGTCCACCGGTTGCGGTCGCGACGCCCTCCGCATCTGCCGCGGGGCCATATCGCTCAGCGGCATCTTGAAAAGAAAGCGGGCACTTGCTGAAAACGCGATGCGGTCAGGCAGAGGCCTAATTTCGACGCCTTCCGAGGTCCTGAGTTGC
The DNA here is from genome assembly GCA_028865845.1 of Rhizobiaceae bacterium. Classification (GTDB taxonomy): domain Bacteria; phylum Pseudomonadota; class Alphaproteobacteria; order Rhizobiales; family Rhizobiaceae; genus Rhizobium. The sequence continues at coordinate 3,372 of JAGWJK010000603.1, read as the reverse complement.
GTTGGATATCTCTTTCTACTCAAGGCGGTAGTGATCCTCATGGTCGCGCTTCATGCTAACCGCGACATGATGCGAGGACCCTCCTCCCCGAGCCGGTTTGATTGTCGCGCAGAATGCCTTCGATCTGGAGAGATGCCAAATAGGCTAAGACGCTGCGCCACCCTTATTGGCTACGCCGATCCCTCGACAGCGCCGTCTTCATCCAAGAAGCGCACCGGCAGATAGGCGTTCGTTTCCAGCCACTCTTTGACAATCCGTCGGATCATATCGTTGCGTGTCATATTCAGTTCGCCCGAAATCGCGCGAACAGCGTCCTCACAATCCACATCCAACCCGATAGGTGACGCGTTTCGGATCATGAGCGCCGCACGGCGCAAGACGACCTGAATGTCGGCGCGAGGGATATCTCCGACATGACCGGCCATGTGTTCGAGTTGAGCTGCCAAATCCTGCGGCATGCAGTCTTCCTTCTTCAGTTATACCCCGAACGGTTTTTATGGCCCTTCATCGGACCGCCGGCGCGGAAGACGCTTTCTTCATCCTCAAGCTCTTCGAATCCACCGTCACTTGTGCTCGCGTACTCTTTCCCCTCGTCCTCGTCTCCCTCGCGGACAGTGTTCAACTCAGCAATTGCTTTCACAAAATCCTCGACGATAGCGCCCATATCCTGTCCGCACGTCTTCCATCCAGTTCCGATGAGGCACGCCGAATTTTCAAACGAACCGCGGAATAGACCGCACGTCTCGTTGGTCACCTCATCAACGAGGAACTCCAGCCCCCCGATCGGAATGCCATCTGGTGCGCAGTAGACCCCAGCATAGTAAATTCGGACAGATGAACGCTGCCCGATTTTAGCGGTCAGCAATGGATGTAACTCGTCAATTGCGGATTCGACAGGCGGCGTCGTATAAAAATGGAACTCCGCCTCAGGGTAATCCAAAAGCTTATCAAGTACTTCTCGAACACCGTCGAGATGCCTTGTCAGTGTGAGCGATTTGGACCTGCCACCGTTCGAGTGCCAGATGTCGAAACAGTCGTGTTCGGCATAGTCCTCGAAGGCATAGAGGGCCATGGTAGCTTCCTGACTGACAAACAGCATCGGACCTAGGCCCGCGATCAGCGAGCGGAGCTTGCTGAGATGCCCCATCAGCGCTTCCGACTTCTGAAGGCCGTTATCCGTCCGCACGTCAAAACAGTCTCCACCGACGAACGCCTCGAAATCACGAAGCGTCTGAACGTCGTCGTCGCTAATCATGAGTGTCCCAGATTTCGGAGTTGGTTCGTCGAAATCCGTTTCGTTCCAGAATTCGCCTTCCAGGATTTCTTGTAACATCGCTTTTCTCCCAAGTTCGGTGCTGCTCGACAATAAGGCATGCTCGCGCAATCGCCGTGTTTCCACGGCGTTAACAATCGCAACTTTGCGAATTGCTGTGGCGATCGAGGCTGTTTTTCGCGGCATTTCCTCAGCAGACCGACAGCAAAATCCGTCGATCTCGCTGTCGGCGTCGGCACCTATGTTCTTATTATGTTCACGTTATTGAGCAGAGTCAAGGATGCTCTGCGATCGGTTTGGTTTGCGATGAGGTTCTGATCGGACGGATTTGTTCGCTTTAGTTTGCGCTATGCGAATAGGTGCCCGTGATCCCAGGCTATCTTTAAACCGAGGGCGCTCGACCCGCTGCCGGGGAGCGCCCTCATCCATCCCGGACGACTGCACACAACGGAGAGGAGTGTCGCGGTGGCGTCATCGATACGGGGTGTTGGGAATAGATGCGAATGGCGTCCGTCTGTTGCAAGGCAGCGTGCCCCCCGTTTCGCGAAGAGCAGCCATGCGTTGCCGCAAAACGACCCGATTACCATATACGCGGAGACACTCAACAAGCTGGATATGATGGTAAGCAGGATCAGAAGAACTCTGACCGTTGGCGAACGTGCGGCCGCGGTCGAGAGAACCAATGCGATCGCGCACGAGACCGCGGAAGACGAGAGGCGCCAGCGCGAAGCGAAGACGGAGCGGCTGCGGAAGCTCAGGCTCGCGGCGGAAGGCACTCCCGCAAAAGCAAGTCGGCCTTAGGCGGTCCCGAGCGGGTATGTGGCCCGCAATCAAACTCGAACAAGAATGGAAAATTTACATGGATCATGTTTCGAACGTCGCCGCATCCGCGACGACTTTACAGAAGGCTCGTCTCGCCAAGGGATATAGCCTCGAAGACCTAGCGCTCACAACCGGCCTGACAATGAAGGAGATCGACGCCGCGGAGCGCGGCGTTCCTTTTCATGAGCAGCACGTCGAGCGGATCGAGCACGCTCTCCGCTAACATAGACTGGTAGACAGGCAACAAAAAAGGCCGGGGCGAAACCGCACCGACCTTCCTCATTCGCTATTCACCAGTGCCAGTACATCCGTGGTCAAAAGTCAAAAGCGACTTCGGCGTTGCGAGCGGCAGAACGTTCAAGCGCTCGTCAGCAACGCCGACAACGACATAGGTAGTCGGCGATTGCGTTCATTTCAAGGCATCGCAACAGTGTGGTCGGGCCGCGGTAGGTTGGGCCGCCATCCCTGAACTCCTGTCAGAACCCGCTCGATCTTGACGGCAAAGGAGTGGCACTGGCATTGAACATGGTATTTCAAGCAAAAGAGGCAGACGAATGCGCATCGCTCACACCGCGCTCTGGACACGCGATCTTGACGCATCCGCGGCCTTCTGGGTCCGCCACTTTCAGGCGTCGGTCGGAGACCTCTATCAAAGCAAAAACCGTCCGGGCTTCGCTTCCCGTTTCATCGCACTCCCGGACGGCGACAAGATCGAATTGATGACCGGCCCCTGGGTCGAGGATGGGCCGGCAGAGAGCGTCGGCTGGCATCACATTGCAGTCGGGCTTGGGAGCGAGGAAGCCGTCACTGCCCTGGCCGAGCGCTGTGCGGTAGAAGGCTGTCTGAAATCGGGACCGCGCTGGACCGGGGATGGTTTCTGGGAAGCCGTAATCACTATGCCAGACGGGACACCGGTTGAGATCACCACCTGAGTGGCGATCGGGTGCCGCGTGAGGGACAATGATAGCCAGAAATGCGGTTCAAGCGCGAACGTTTGCAGGATTGTCACGCCCCGTCAGCCGTTGACGCCTGGCACCTTCAAACCCATGTAGCGCTAATGCCGAAGAACGAAAAACACGATGTCGAACTGCTCAAGACATGGACACTGACCACGTCAGCGACGATGGGATCGTCCGTCCGCGCAAAAGGAATACTACAAGAGATGCAAGCGCGTCTTCCCGCCGCTTTGAAAAAGTCGCTCCTATTAGATGGCAGCGACATCATTCTGGCGATGCCGGCTAGCGACAAGACCGCATTCAACGCCGCGGCCGCCATCG
>JAGWJK010000602.1 GCA_028865845.1 Rhizobiaceae bacterium | reverse complement strand
GCATGGGCGGTGACGTCGTTGAGCTCGCGGGTACGGTTGCCGGCCTTGGCGATGATGCTGTTGTCGAGCACCAGAACGGCGCCGATAGGCACTTCACCACGCGCGCCGGCGCTTTTTGCTTCGGCGAGCGCCAGCTCCATGAAGTGATTTGTATTCGCCATTCAAGATTTTCCACTTAACCGCGGGGGCGTGACCTGATAGGAACACGCCTTAAAAATTCAGGCAAACAACAAATGACAATGAATGACAAGCCCAAGCGGCCTGGGTCCAAACCCTTTACCCGTGACGCCAAGCCCAAGTCCGCGGGCAAGCACGATGACGCCAAGCAGGCCAAACCGGCGAAGGCCAAGGCCGCGCCTGCCAAGGTTGCGGCGGGCGACGAAGGCGGCGATGGAAAGGCCGAGCGCATCTCCAAGGTGATGGCGCGCGCCGGTGTCGCCTCGCGCCGCGACATCGAGCGCATGATCATGGAAGGCCGCGTGAAGCTCAACGGCGTCACGCTGGAGACGCCGGTCGTCAACGTGACGCTCACCGACAAGATCGAGGTGGATGGCGTGCCGATCCGCGGCATCGAACGCACCCGCCTTTGGCTCTATCACAAGCCATCGGGTCTGGTGACGACCAATGCCGATCCCGAAGGCCGCCCGACGGTGTTCGACAACCTGCCGGAAGAGCTTCCGCGCGTCATGTCGATCGGCCGTCTCGACATCAATACCGAAGGCCTGTTACTGCTCACCAATGACGGTGGACTGGCGCGCGTTCTCGAATTGCCGACCACAGGCTGGCTGCGCCGCTACCGCGTGCGCGCCCACGGCGAGATCGATCAGGAAGCGCTCGACAAGCTGAAGGAAGGTATCGCCGTCGATGGCGTGCTTTACGGCTCGATCGAGGCGACGCTCGACCGCACTCAGGGGTCCAACGTCTGGATCACCATGGGGCTGCGCGAAGGCAAGAACCGCGAAATCAAGAACGTGCTCGGCGCTCTCGGCCTTGAGGTCAATCGCCTGATCCGTATTTCCTACGGCCCGTTCCAGCTCGGCGAACTGCCGGAAGGCCGGGTATTGGAAGTGCGCGGCCGCACGCTTCGCGATCAGCTCGGTCCTCGTCTCGTCGAGGATGCCAAGGCGAATTTCGACGCGCCGCTCTATAACGCTCCGGCCGTTGCCGCCGAGGATGAGGAAGATGCCAAGCCGCAGCGCGCCGCCGCGCCGGCCCGCGGCGCCGAGAAGAGCGAACGCCCGCGCCGCGAGCGGCCGGAGGACAAGCGCGAGCGTGCCCTGAGCCGCCTCGACACCAAGCGCGACGATCGCCACGACGATGATCGTCCCAAGCGTCAGCCGCTCGGCAACCGCCGCAACGCCAATGTCTGGATGGCGCCCGGCGCCCGTCCGCTCGGCGAAAAGGCTGCAGCCAAAGCCGCAAAGAACGTCAAGACCGCCACAAGGCGCGGCGAAGTCGAACGGCCGCAGCGCAGCAGTTTCGATCGTCCCGATGCAGGCCCGCGCGTTCGCGTCAACCGTGTCGACGAGGCGGATGGTGAGTGGATCAGGTCCAGTGAGGAAGCTCCACGCAGGTCGCGCGACGGCGACGAGGGGTCAGAGCGGAAGCGCTCCTTCGGCGATCGTCAGGATCGTGGTGACCGTCCCCGTGGCGATCGACCGTTTAGTGATCGTCCCCGTGGCGACCGGCCGTTCAGCGATCGTCCCCGAGGCGATCGACCGTCCGGTGATCGTCCTCGCAGTGACAGGCCGCGCGGCGAGCGCTCCGAGGGCGGAGACCGCCCACGTACGAAATCCTTTAGCGGCGAAAGCCGTTCCGAACGTCCGCGTGGCGAGCGTCCCCAGGGCGATCGAGCATTCCGTGATCGTCCCTATGGCGACAGGCCTCGCGGCGATCGCCCCTTCGGCGACAAGCCCCGTGGTGATCGTCGCCCGCGCGCCGAAGGCGACGAGCGCCCGCGTGCCCGGTCTTTTGATGGCGAACAGCGCTCCGAGCGTCCGCGTGGGGATCGCCCGGTTGGTGACAGGCCCCGTGGCGATCGGCCGTATGGCGACCGGTCTCGAAGCGAGCGCCCGGCAGGCGATCGTCCCCAAGGCGAACGGTCTTTCGGTGATCGGCCGGCTGGCAAGTCCTTCGGCAAGCCGGGTGGCGCAAAATCTTTTGGCGGCAAGCCGGGCGGAAAGCCCGGTGCCAGCGGCTTCGGCAAGCCCCGGGGCGAAGGCCGCCCGGCAGGCGGCCCCGGTCGCGGTGGCCCATCCCGCAGCGGTCCTGCGCGTGGCGGCCCGAGCCGCGGTGGGCCGGGACGTGGCGGCCCGAAGGGCGGAAGGGGTTGATGCGCGGTGCGGATCGTCGGCGGTGAGTTTCGCGGCCGGTCGCTTGCGGTGCCGAAGTCGAACGATATTCGTCCGACGGCGGACCGCACGCGCGAGAGCCTCTTCAACATTCTGAGCCATGCCTATCCCGAGGCTCTCGACAGCACGCGGATGATGGATCTTTTCGCCGGCACCGGCGCGGTGGGCCTGGAAGCTGCTTCGCGCGGATGCCGCCACGTGCTCTTCGTCGAAAGCAGCGTCGAGGGCAGGGGTCTGCTCTGGGAAAATATCGATGCGCTCGGCCTTCATGGCCGCACGCGCATGCTCAGGCGCGATGCCACCGATCTCGGCAGCGTCGGCAATCTTGAGCCGTTCGATTTTCTCTTCGCCGATCCACCCTATGGCAAGGGTCTCGGCGAGAAAGCCTTTGCGGCGGCGGCTGCCGGCGGCTGGCTTGTGCCGGGCGCACTGGCGATCCTCGAAGAGCGCGCCGACGTCACCGTCTCCGTCGCTGTCGATTTCCTCTTCCTCGAAGAGCGGACGTTCGGCGACAGCAAGATGCATTTCTTCCGTTATCAGCCGCAAGCGGCCTAACGGCGGAGGGAGAGGATCATGGGCGACTATGCCGATTTCGTTGGGGTCGACTACACGCTTGCGGCGTCAAGCACGCCGAGCGTAGCGGTCGCTTTCGGCTGCGGCGGCGCTCGCGGGCTTGCCCACATTCATATCATCGAGGCGTTGGACGAATTGGGCATCCGCCCGATCGCAATTGCCGGCGCCTCGATCGGCTCGATCATGGGTGCGGCGATGGCCGCCGGCATGAGCGGTGCTGAAATTCGCGACTATACGTTGGCAACCGTCGGCAATCGCCCGGCCGTGCTCAACAAGATGTGGAGCCTGCGGCCGGTCAGTGTGCGCAGCATCCGCTTCGGCCAGTTCAACCTTGAACGCATCCTGCGTGCCTTTCTGCCGCCGGGCTTCCCCGAGAACTTTTCCGACCTGCACATTCCGCTGAAAGTGGTGACGACGGATTATTACGATCAGGCCGAGGTCGTGACCGAAAAGGGCGATCTCTTCCCGGTGCTTGCCGCCTCCGCTGCGATCCCGGCCATGTTCATGCCTGTCAAGGTCGGCCAGCGGGTCATGATCGATGGCGGCATCATGAACCCGGTTCCCTACGAGCATCTGACCGGCCTTGCCGATATCATCATCGGCATCGACGTGGTCGGCGGCCCGGAGGGCGATGGGACCCATATCCCGAACCGCATCCAGAGCCTGTTCGGCGCCGGACAATTGACGATGCAATCCAACATCGCCCGCAAACTGCGCCTGCAGGCGCCGCAGATCTTTCTTCGTCCGACGACGGGCCGGATCGGCGTGCTCGATTTCCTCAAGGCGCGCGACATTCTCGCCATGTCCGCCGGCGTCAAGGACGAACTGAAATTCGCCCTCGACCGGGTGATGACGGCAAAGAACTAAACCCGTTCCGGCTCTTCCTCGGGCATGGCGGAAAGATCGTCGTCGAAGGCTTCCGTGGTGCGCTTCGGTTTGATCAGCGGTTCCGGCTTGACCGGTCTTGAATAGAGCATGTCGCGCCCGGCCTGCAGGCCTTGGCTGGTCTGCAACACCAGCCGCTGCTCGTCGCGCTTGCGGATATCCTCCTGGATGGCGAAGGCATCCGCCTCGCCGACGCCGAGGGCTTCCAGCGTGCGCCGGCCGAAGAGCAGACCGGATTCCA
>JAGWJK010000601.1 GCA_028865845.1 Rhizobiaceae bacterium | reverse complement strand
TTCCCGCCGCCGCAAGACGCGGTCGATCAGCCCTCATCCTGAGGTGGGAGCGAAAGCGACCCTCGAAGGACGAGGGCGGGTTGGGGATCTCTGCATATCGAGGCACACAAGTGGGGCTCGCTCCTCTAATTCCTCCGAAGGTTTTCAACCGCGACCGTTGAGGCCAACGTCCCTAGCCGGTACACTTCCCCCGCCCAAGGCAACGCGGGCCGTGCCGTTCAATCCGGGACCGCGCCTCCCTTTGTAGCCTAGGCCAAGGCAATTGACCAAATGAGGGTCAAATACTACGCGGGCCGCACCCGCCGGGGTCGAGACGGATTTGGGTTGAACGGCAGCGACCTTATGCCATGGCGGCAGCTGTGGCGTCTTGCGCTCATGGGTGGGGCCACCTCGTCCTTCGAGGCTTCGCCTGCGGCTACGCACCTCAGGATGAGGTGGAGTAGGCCGCCGTTTGGGCGGATGTCCCTGTTATCTGCCAAAAGACACAGCCGCTCAGCCTCGCCGCCAAGCGAAACCCCTTCTCCCCTCGGGGAGAAGGTGCCGGAAAGGGCGGATGGGGGGGGAGCGAGGCAGCTTCCGCAAACAGCCTTTGGATGGCGCGCGAAAGGCAAGACCCTCAACCTGCGCTTCGCGCATCCTTCTCTTCGCTGGCGAGAAGGTAAGGTGCTTTAAGCGCTGACCCGTTCGTCGGTGCCGAAATCCACCGCAGCGAAGGCGGCGGCGATGACTTCGGGGCCAGCGCCCGGCTTGTTGGCGTCGGTGGAGAGGATCTGGCGGTAGCGGCGCGAGCCCGGCAGGCCGGTGAAGAGGCCCACCATGTGGCGTGCAACGTGATGCAGGCGGCCGCCATTGGCGATATGGCGCGCGGCATAGTCCATCATCCGGTCGCACAGCTCGTTCCAATCCGGCTCGACGGACGCTTCGCCATAAAAACGGTGGTCGACATCGGCGAGGATGGCGGCGTTCTGATAGGCGGCGCGGCCGAGCATGACACCGTCGACATGGGCGAGATGGGCGGCGGCCTGATCGAGGTTCTGAATGCCGCCATTGATGCCGATGAACACGTCGGGCCGGCTCTGCTTCATGCGGTAGACGATGTCGTAGTCCAACGGCGGGATTTCGCGATTCTCCTTCGGCGACAGGCCCTTCAACCAGGCCTTGCGCGCATGGATCCAGATTGCGTCGGCGCCGGCATCAAGCATCCGGGTCATCAGCTCCGGCAGCGCCTGTTCCGGATCCTGCTCGTCGACGCCGATACGGCATTTCACCGTCACCGGCGCCGTGGAGGCGGCCTTCATCGCCGCGATGCATTCGGCCACCGTTTCCGGCGTCAGCATCAGGCAGGCGCCAAAGGTGCCGGACTGCACGCGATCGGACGGACAGCCGACATTGAGATTGATCTCGTCGTAATCATAGGCTTCGGCGATGCGCACGGCTTCGGCAAGCTTTGCCGGATCGGAGCCGCCGAGCTGCAGCGTCACAGGGTGCTCGCTGACATCGTGGCCCAGCAGGCGGTCGCGCGGGCCGTGGATGATCGCATCCGCCACCACCATCTCGGTATAGAGCAGAGCATGGCGGCTGATTTGCCGGTGCAGATATCTGCAATGGCGATCAGTCCAATCGATCATCGGGGCGACGGCAAAGATCTTTTGGCCGTTCTTGAGAGCGTCAGCGTACATGGGAAACCTTTCTGCACGCGGCTCTACACCAAAACCTTACCGAAGGCCAGTTTTCCCGTCGGGCGCAATGGTGCTAGGGTCCGCAGTGGAGTCGGGCGCCGGAGTTGTCCCGAAACAGAAGCGATATCTTGAAGAGTTTGCCATGACCGAACCGCTTGCCACCGTCATTCCCCTGCCCGCGCCGGTGCTTTTGCCCGTCGACGGCGAAGCTGCCTCCTTCCCGGTACGCCGCGTCTACTGCGTCGGCCGCAACTATGCCGACCATGCGATCGAAATGGGTCATGATCCCAGCCGCGAGCCGCCCTTCTTCTTCCAGAAGAACCCGGACAATCTGCTGGTAAAAGGCGATTTCCCCTATCCGCCGCTGTCGTCGGATGTGCATCACGAAGTTGAAATGGTGATCGCGCTGAAGAGCGGCGGCGCCGATATTCCGGCGGACAAGGCGCTGGACTGCATTTACGGCTATGGCGTCGGCATCGACTTTACCCGTCGCGACCTGCAGGGCGAGGCCAAGAAGCTCGGCCGCCCCTGGGAAATCGGCAAGGCCTTCGAGCACTCCGCGCCTGTCTCTGCGCTCGTCCCGGCCTCCCGCATCGGCCATCCCGACAAGGGTGGCATCTGGCTGAAGCGCAATGGCGACACGGCGCAGAACGGCGATCTCGCGCAGATGATCTGGAAAGTACCGGAAATCATCGCCGAACTGTCGAAGCTCTTCACACTCGCGCCCGGCGACGTCATCATGACGGGTACGCCCGCCGGTGTTGGTCCGGTTGTGCGCGGCGACGAGATCACCTGCGCCGTCGACGGCGTCGCGACGCTGACCGTCCGCGTCATCTGATCGGGAGAACGCCATGCCGCTCTACGCCCTTGCCGGCCATGCACCCAAGACGCCCGGACCGGATCGCTACTGGATCGCCCCGACCGCGACCGTGATCGGCAAGGTCGAGCTCGGCGAGGATGTCGGCATCTGGTTCGGCGCGGTGCTGCGGGGCGACAACGAGCCCATTACCGTCGGCAAGGCCACGAATATCCAGGAAGGCGTGATGGTGCACACCGATCCCGCCTTTCCGGCCATCATCGGAGAAGGCTGCACCATCGGCCACCATGCCATCATCCACGGCTGCACGATCGGCGACAACTCGCTGATCGGCATGGGCGCCACGGTGCTGAACGGCGCCCGGATCGGCAACAATTGCCTCGTCGGCGCCAACGCGCTGGTGACGGAAGGAAAGGAATTTCCGGACGGGTCGCTGATCGTCGGCGCGCCGGCAAGGGCGATCCGCACGCTCGACGAAGCGGCTATCGAGGGCCTGCGCCGCTCCGCCCGCAATTACGTCGCCAATTGGCAGCGCTTCGCCCGCGATCTGGAGAGGCTGGATTAAGCGATCGGCCAAGGGCGCCTAAAGCCCCTGCCTTGAAAAATCGTAGAGCGACGAATTCACCCAGCCTTTTCCGAAGGCGATCGTTCCCTTGCGGTTGAGCACGACGTGCCGCCATCTTGGATTGGCCGTCTTCGAGCGCAGATAGCTCATGCAGAGGATTTCCAGCCGCTCATTTCCACTCGGATTTCTCCAGAGGTCCGCGTTCTTGTGCGCATCGCGGATATGGCCGCTCGTGCCGCCCGTATCTGCCAGGAAATCGCAGATGAGATCGTCCACGTGATCCGGCCGGTTCATGCTGATGAAATCCTTCACCCCCTGCGGCGTCAGCCCTTCCAGATTGCCGTTCTGCGCCGCCATGTCGAAGAACCAGCAGAACAGCCGCTTGGTCGCCTGCGTGCCGTCCCTCTGTGTCGCCCAGTCGCTCGCCCAACGGAATGCCGTGGCCGCAAGCGCATCGATGCGGCTTTGCTGCTGCGCCCGCATCTCCGCGGTGCCCATCAGCGCCCGCAACTCAGATTTCGCCGATGCTTTCAGCGTCGATCCGTTTTGCCAACTGCGCACGATGGCAAGCCCATCCCGGATCGTGCCGCTGCAGGCCTGCCACATGGCACTCCCGAGCGTTGGCATCGCCGCAAGCACGACGGGCTTGCCGACGGCGATCACGAGAGGCTGAAGCGAGCCCTGCCCGACGCACCATTGCAGCGCGCCGCAAGAAATCCCCATTCCATCGAAATCGCCGGAGATGCCCAGGAAGGGATCACCCGACGTCTCGAAGCCCGGCGTGATTGTCGCCGCCGATGCGACCCAGTCCTGCGGTGCACTTGCCATACCGGTCCCTCCCGAACGGCGAAAAGCAGATCACATGAGGCATTCGAGAATGGCGACCCACGGAACATCCCGGCCGGAACTGTTCACGTGATCCCGGAGATAGCCGGTGTCCGTCAGTTTCAGGCGCTTGCGATCCACATTGTCGTTGATGTTGCCGCCGGTGG
>JAGWJK010000003.1 GCA_028865845.1 Rhizobiaceae bacterium | reverse complement strand
TTGTCGCTGAGATTGCCGAGATGCTGCTTGATGTCGTCGAGCCGGTAGGCAAGCGAAACCACCTCGTCCTGCAGGCTGACGGTGTCGATCGCCTGAACCTGGCGCTCGACGTGGTGCAGCGAATCCTCGCGGGCAAGGCCGTCCATCAACGACCGCAGTTCATCGAATTCGGATTTGAGGTCGGCAGCCTCCGGTCGGCCGGATTGGCCGGCGAGCTGGTTGATGCTGTCGGCAAGCCGCGCCATGTCCTCGCGCACGTCGGCGGCAAAATGCTGGTCTTCTGCATTGCTGCGGATATCGCGGATTTCGCCGCGTAGCGCATTGACCTCGCGGGCAACGCTTTCGGCGATATCGCGCTTCAGGTCCTGCCGCAGGCTGACGAGCGCCTGGGCGATATCGATGCTATTTTCGGCGGCAGGACGCAGGGCTGAGGGAAGGGGTTGGCGCAAGGCCGGGTTTTCGACAGCGCGCCGTGCCGGCGCGGCTTCGGCGGCCGGAATCTCCTCGCGGCGGGCGCGGCTCGCCTCAAGCGCGCGCTGCCGCTGCCGGATCTCGGCGAACGGATCGGGGCGTGCTTCCGGTTCAGTGCGCTCGGTGCGAAGGGGGCGTTCGTAGGGGCGTCCGCCATAGGTCTCGCGCTCCAGGCGGACGGGACGTTCGGAAACCGTCGGGCGTTCCGGCATTGGCGCGCGATCCTGTGCGGTCGCATAGCCGCCTGCCACGCGCTGGCGCGGTTCGCGTGCTCCGGCAGTGCCCATGAGGCCTTCGATCCGGGCTTCCAGGCCTTCGATGGTGCGGCTCAGCGCATCCAGCGAGGTCCAGTCGCTTGTGCCGGCAGGATTTGACCCAGGGTTTGACCGCGATCCGCTCATCTTCTTGCTCGCTTCGACATATGAAACCCGTATGGGTCATTCTCAATGACGCTGCGGCGGTCCTGTCCTCCACCAGAAGATGCGGACTGCCGTGGACCGTTCGGCGAGGAATAGCTTACCCTGCTTTCCTCAGGCTGGACGGTAGAGCGACGTTCCATGAACGCTGGATTTTAAAGGCATACACGAAGCACCGCTGCTCACTCCGCACAATTCACGAAACGTGGTAAACAATCGGTTAAATTTGCCGAATATCTTAATATTTTATTTTAGTCTTGTTATTGAATATGCTCATATTCTTATGGATGCGGGTGGAACTGAAACAGCGTGAGTCAAGCTGTATCGCAGCCGCGCCGTCTCACCCGCAAAGGGATGCCGATAAAGGCGGATCAACAATCTCTTCAATTGCGTGTTTCTCGTAATTTTCGTGATAAAGTTGTGAAATATCTGAGTTCAATTTGATTGCGGTCACGTCTTCGGCGCTGCCTAACAGAGGCTCTCCGGAAGCGTCTAAGCCGTTGCGCTGCTGACCCGGTTTTCGCAGATATTCCCCCTCTTGTTTTGCGTCGACGCTTCAAACATCCGATACGGCAAAAATTAGCTCGTCACACGAATTTGACGTTTACGCAAACGTCAATATTTTGTAATAGTCGATCAACGGCCGGGATGCGAAGACCGGCAGCGAATTGGAGGAATTCGACAGATGCCAGTCTACAAGGCCCCGGTCAACGATACGCTTTTCGTCCTGAACGACGTGCTCGGGCTGGAACGATACAATAATCTGCCGGGTTTTGCCGAAGCGAGCCCTGACATGATCGAGGCGATCGTCGGCGAGGCCGCCAAAATGGCGGAAGAGGTGTTGTTTCCGCTGAATTATTCCGGCGACCAGGAAGGCTGCGTCCGCCACGACGACGCCACGGTGTCGACACCCAAGGGGTTCAAGGAAGCCTACCACGCCTATCGCGAAGGCGGCTGGATCGGTCTTGCCGTGCCGGAAGAGTTTGGCGGGCAGGGGCTGCCCTACACGCTGCACGCCGCCGTCGGCGAATTCACCTCTGCTTCCAACATGTCGCTGATGATGTATCCGGGCCTGACGCAGGGTGCGATCGCGGCGATCGTGGTGCATGGCTCCGAGGCGCAGAAGGCCACCTATTTGCCGAAAATGGTCGAGGGCGTCTGGTCCGGCACGATGAACCTAACCGAGCCGCATTGCGGTACCGATCTCGGCCTGCTGCGCACCAAGGCCGTGCCGCAACCCGACGGCAGCTACAGGATTTCCGGCCAGAAGATCTTCATCTCCGCCGGCGAACACGACATGACCGATAACATCGTCCATCTGGTGCTGGCCCGCATCGAGGGCGCCCCGGAGGGCACAAAGGGCATTTCGCTGTTCATCGTGCCGAAATTCATGGTGCGGGACGACGGATCGCTCGGCGAGCGCAATACGGTTTCCTGTGGCGCGATCGAGCACAAGATGGGCATTCATGGCAACGCCACCTGCGTCATGAACTATGACGAGGCCACGGGCTTCCTCATCGGTGCGGAGAACCGCGGTCTCAACGCCATGTTCGTGATGATGAACGAGGCTCGCCTCGGCGTCGGTCTGCAGGGCCTGGCCATCGCCGAGATCGCCTATCAGAACGCTGCCGCATATGCCCGCGAGCGCATTCAGGGCCGCTCACTTTCCGGCCCGAAGGCACCGGACAAGAAGGCTGATCCGATCATCGTCCACGCCGACATCCGTCGCACCCTGATGACCATCCGCGCCTTCAACGAGGCCGGACGTGCCTTCCTGCTGTGGACGGCGCTGCAGTCCGATATCGCACACCGCTCGGCCAACGAGAAGGAGCGGCAGACGGCGGACGATATTCTCGGCCTCGTAACGCCGATCCTCAAGGGCGTCATGACCGACAAGGGCTTCGATCATGCCGTCATGGCCCAGCAGGTCTTCGGCGGCCACGGCTATATCGAAGAGAACGGTATGAGCCAGTATGTCCGCGATGCCCGCATCACCATGATCTACGAGGGTGCAAACGGCATTCAGGCGCTCGATCTCGTCGGCCGCAAGCTGGCGCTGAATGGCGGCCGCGCGGCCATGACCCTCTTCAAGGACATCAGCGATTTCTGCGAGGAACATCGCAATGACGAAGGCATGTCCTTCTTCACCAAACATCTGAAAAAGGGCTTGAACGACGTGCAGGCCGCGACCATGTGGTTCATGCAGAACGCCATGGCCAAGCCCGACAATGCCGGTGCCGGTTCGACGGATTACATGCACCTCTTCGGCCTCGTCATTCTCGGCTATATGTGGGCGAAGATGGCGAAAGCCGCGCAGGATGGCCTTGCCGGCGGCGACATTGCCCGCCAGGACTATCTGAAGAACAAGCTTGTCACGGCGCGGTTCTACATGGAGCGCATCATGCCGGAAACGGCACTGCGCAAGGCCCGCATCGAAACCGGCGCCGACACGATGATGGAACTGGCCGCCGAAGCCTTTTGAGTTTTACCATCTCCCCGATGGGGAGAAGGCAGAAATGAATGCAACGGTGCTTGCCGCCGCAGGGAGATGAGAAATGACCGACGTTTTCATTTACGACCATGTGCGCACGCCGCGCGGGCGTGGCAAGAAGGATGGGGCGCTGCACGAAGTGCCCTCCGTCCGTCTTGCCGCCAAGACACTGGAGGCGATCCGCGATCGCAACGGGCTCGACACGAAGACGGTCGACGACATCATCATGGGTTGCGTCGATCCGGTGATGGATGCCGGCGCCGTCATTCCCAAGGCGGCGGCCTTCGAAGCCGGCTATTCGACGACGGCACCCGGCATGCAGATTTCCCGCTTCTGCGCCTCCGGCCTCGACGCCGTGAATTTCGGCGCGGCCAAGATCGCCCAAGGGGCTGACGACATCGTCATTGCCGGCGGCGTCGAAAGCATGTCGCGCGTCGGTCTCGGCATGTCCGGCGGCGCCTGGTTCATGGACCCTTCGGTCAATTTCCCGGCCTATTTCATGCCGCAGGGCGTCTCGGCCGATCTCATCGCCACCAAATACGGTTTTTCGCGCGTCGATGTCGATGCCTATGCCGTCGAGAGCCAGAAGCGCGCCGCCAATGCCTGGGAAAAGGGCTACTTCAAGAATTCCGTCATTCCGGTGAAGGACATCAATGGCCTGACCATTCTCGACAGGGATGAGCATATGCGTCCCGGCACCGATATGCAGGCGCTGGCCTCGCTCAATCCGTCCTTCCAGATGCCTGGCGAGATGGGCGGTTTCGAAGCCGTCGGCATCCAGGCGCATCCCGAAATCGAGCGCATCAACTACGTGCATCACGCCGGCAATTCCTCTGGGATCGTCGATGGCGCCGCCGCCGTGCTGCTCGGCTCCAAGGCGGGTGGGGAGAGCATGGGTTTGAAACCCCGTGGCCGCATCAAGGCCTTCGCCAATATCGGCTCCGACCCGGCGCTGATGCTGACCGGTCCCGTCGACGTCACCGAAAAGCTGTTGAAGCGCACCGGCATGACGCTTGCCGATATCGATCTCTTCGAGCTCAACGAAGCCTTCGCCGCCGTCGTGCTGCGCTATATGCAGGCCTTCGATATTCCGCATGAGCAGATCAACGTCAATGGTGGCGCGATTGCCATGGGCCATCCGCTCGGTGCCACCGGCGCGATGATCCTCGGCACGGTGCTCGACGAGCTGGAACGGCGCGATCTCAACACCGCGCTCGTCACACTCTGCATCGGTGCCGGCATGGGCACGGCAACCATCGTCGAACGCGTCTGAAGGGGATAGTCATGACTTACACAAACTTCACCGTCGATACCGACGCGGATGGCATTGCTCTCGTCACCTGGGACATGCCCGGCAAGTCCATGAACGTCTTCACCGCCGAGGTGATGGATGAGCTCAACGCCATCATCGACGCCACGGTTGCGGACAAGGCCGTCAAGGGTGTCGTCATCACCTCCGGCAAATCCTCCTTCTCCGGCGGCGCCGATCTGTCGATGATCAAGTCGATGTTCTCCTTCTATCAGGACGAGAAGGCCAAGGATCCCGCCGCTGCCGCCCAGAAGCTCTTCGATCTCGTCGGCCGCATGACCGGCCTGTTCCGCAAGCTCGAAACCTGCGGCAAGCCATGGGTGTCGGCGATCAATGGCACCTGCATGGGCGGCGCGCTGGAAATGTCGCTCGCCTGCCACGGCCGCGTTGCATCCAACGCCAAGAGCGTCAAGCTGGCATTGCCTGAGGTCAAGGTCGGCATTTTCCCTGGCGCCGGCGGAACGCAGCGCGTCTCGCGGCTGACGGATGCGCAATCGGCGTTGCAGATGATGACGACGGGTCAGTCGCTGACCGCGACGCGCGCCAAGGCGATGAACCTTCTGCACCAGGTCGTCGAGCCGGATCAGCTGATTCCGGCCGCCAAGCAGATGATCAAGGACGGCCTGAAGCCAGTCGCCCCGTGGGATGAAAAAGGCTTCAAGGTTCCGGGTGGCGGCATCTGGACGCCGGCCTCGGCACAGCTTTGGCCGGCGGCTCCCGCCATCCTTCGCCGTGAGACCTCGGGCAATTATCCGGCAGCACTCGCCATCCTCAAATGCGTCTACGAAGGCCTGCAGGTGCCCTTCGACACCGGCCTGAAGATCGAGCAGCGTTATTTTACCCAGGTGCTGCAGACCACCGAAGCCTATTCGATGATCCGCTCCCTGTTCATCTCCATGCAGGAACTTGGCAAGGGCGCCCGACGCCCGGCCGGCCAGCCGAAGAACGAGATCAAGAAAGTCGGTGTCGTCGGCGCCGGTTTCATGGGCGCCTCGATTGCCTATGTCACGGCCGCCGCCGGTATCTCTGTGACCCTGATCGACCGCGACATGGAAGCAGCGACCAAGGGCAAAAGTGTTGGTGAGGGACTGGTCAAGGATTCGATCGGCAAGGGAAGGCTGACACAGGATGAGGGGGCTGCTCTGCTCGCCCGCATCACCCCATCGGCCGATTACGCCGACCTTAGCGACGCAAACCTCGTTATCGAGGCTGTGTTCGAGGATCGCGAAGTCAAGAAAGCGGTCATCGAGGCGGTCGAAGCCGTGTTGCCGGAAGGGGCGATTTTCGCCTCCAACACGTCGACGCTGCCGATATCCGGTCTCGCCAGGAATTCGAAACGGCCGGTCGATTTCATCGGCATCCATTTCTTCTCGCCGGTCGAGAAGATGATGCTGACCGAGGTCATTCTCGGCAAGGAAACCGGCGACAAGGCTCTGGCGGTCGCTCTCGATTACGTCGCGGCGATCAAGAAGACGCCGATCGTCGTCAACGATACCCGCGGTTTCTTCGTCAACCGCTGTGTCTTCCGCTATATCCATGAAGCCTACGACATGCTGATCGAAGGCGTGCCGCCGGCGATGATCGAAAACGCCGCGAAGATGGCCGGCATGCCGGTCGGACCTCTGTCGCTCAACGACGAAGTCGCCGTTGATCTGTCGATGAAGATACTGAAGGCGGCTGTTGCCGATCTCGGCGAAAATGCAGTTGATGCCAAGCATATGCAGCTGGTGACCCGTATGGTCGAAACCGAGGGGCGGCTGGGACGCAAGAATTCCAAGGGATTCTACGATTATCCGCCGAAACCGGCCAAGAAGTCGCTTTGGCCTGGACTGAAGGACTTTTATCCGCAGAAGAAGGCCGATGATGTCGACGTCAAGGTGTTGAAGCAACGCTTCCTCGTCACCATCGCGCTGGAAGCCGCCCGCACCATCGAAGAGGGTATCGTTACCGATCCGCGTGAGGCCGACGTCGGCTCCATCCTCGGTTTCGGCTTTGCGCCCTATACTGGCGGCGTTCTGTCCTATATCGACGGCATGGGCGTAAAGGCCTTTGCCAATCTCTGCGAAACGTTGGCTTCGGCTTACGGAGATCATTTCAAGCCGACTGCCTTGTTGCAGGAGATGGCTCAAAAGGGCGAGACGTTTTACGGACGATTCGATCCCTACGGCGTGAAGGCCGCCGCCTGACGCTGCGGTCGTTTTTCGATATTTCATGAATTTGAAGGCCGCACCTGTGGGGTGCGGCCTTCTTCGTTCGTCCTCGTGTGAGTATCACCGAAGAGAGGAGAAGGACGATGATCGAGATTATCGGAAATCCCGCGGAACGGACCGCGATCGATGCGGTGCTGACCGCCTGGGCGACGGCGCTTGGCGAGAAGAACGTTGCCGGTGTCATGGCGCAGCTGACCGATGACGTTGTGAGTTTCACGCTGGCGGCACCGCTGCAATATACGGGAAAAGATCCAGACGGCACGCAGAGCTGGTTCGACACGTGGCAGGGGCCGATAGGAGGTGAGGTGCGGGATGTCAAACTGACGGTCGGCGAAGATGTCGCCTTCTGGTCCGGTCTCACGCACATGACCGGCACGAAGACTGACGGTTTTAACGTCGATCTCTGGTTTCGCCAGACACTTGGCCTGCGTAAGGAAGGTGGCGTCTGGAAGATCGCCCACGAACACACGTCCGTGCCGTTCGCGATGGATGGCAGCGGCCTAGCCGAGCTCGGATTGAAGCCGTAACCGCAATTTCGTCCTAGCGGCACCAACGCTCCACAAATTCGCTGGCGCGGTGAAGCAAAGTGCTGCCGAAAAGACCGATGCCGGCGGCCAGCGATGCCGATCTGGCGCCCAGCGGGTGGATTTCGCAGCCGCGCGCACCCATATGCGGAAAACGTCGAGGCATCGCGTCCACTGGGTGCGATGCGACGCTCGGCCGGAGGCAACGGCGTCATTTCGGCCGGCCGATTGTGCATGGCATCGTTTCACTGCAGACGGGAAGGATTGGCACAGGATAATGGTTTCCAGAGATACCCCGCGTCCCGGCGGCCGCAGCGCGCGCGTCCAGGCTGCGGTGCATCAATCGGTGCGTGAGATCCTCGCTATGATGGATCGCGCCGATGTCACCATTCCCATCATCGCGCAGCGCGCCAGGGTCACGCCATCCACGATCTACCGCCGCTGGGGTGATTTGCAGGAACTACTTGCCGATGTCGCGGCCTCCAGATTGCAGCCGGAGAAGGAGCCGGCGAAAACCGGCAGTGCCCGTGCCGATCTGCTGGCCTGGGCGCAGCAATATGCCGAAGAGATGTCTTGCGGTGCCGGCCGCCAGATGATCAGGGACGTCCTCTCCGTCTCCGATACCGCGAATGCCGGGAAGTGCTGCGGCTACACCCGCGAGCAATTGCGCGTCATTGTCGCCCGCGCCCAGGCGGAAGGGGAGCCGTTTCCGTCGGTCAGCGAATTGATGGACCACGTCGTCTCGCCGATCATGTATCGCATATTGTTCGACCAGGTGCCGAGCGAGGGGTATGTCCAGGAGCTGGTCGAGCGCGTCGTGCCGCAACGTGCGGACGATGCATCTTAGACGCTGATCCCATCACAAGCGAGATATCAACGGCGGCGGTCAGACATTCGATGGCGATCATCGCCACGAATTGATCGCCTCGCCCGAGCAAACCCTTGAAGAATATGCTTTCCGTGCGAATGACTACAAATCCGCGTCTTTCGCGGGAAATTTCAACTTCCAGGCAAATTCTCTTTGGAAATAATGTTAAGTAACGTGCAGCAGAGCCTTTTACTATTGATCCTCGGGCTCAAAGATGTAGCAAATAGGAACGGCCATACGTCCAACGCCGTTTCAAAGGGGATTATTCAATGCTCAATGAGTTCAAGGCTTTCATTGCCCGTGGCAACGTCATGGACCTCGCGGTCGGTGTCATCATCGGCGGTGCTTTCGGTGGCATCGTCAGATCACTGGTTGAAGATATCATCATGCCGATCGTCGGCGCGATTTTCGGCGGCTTTGATTTTTCCAACTACTTCATCGGCCTCTCTTCGGCGGTCAACGCGCCAACGCTTGCAGCTGCCCGTGCACAGGGCGCCGTCCTGGCCTATGGCAGCTTTCTCACCGTCCTCATCAACTTTCTCATCCTTGCCTGGATCATCTTCCTGATGGTCAAGGGTGTGAACGTCCTGCAAAAGCAGGTCATCCGCAAAGAGGAAAAGGCCGCTGCCGCTGCTCCGCCGACGGCCGACGTTCAGCTGCTGACCGAAATCCGCGATCTTCTCGCGAAGCGTCCTGCGGCCTGACCCAATCCATTCTACTGTTCGCTTCGAAGCCTCGGCCGCCAACGCCGGGGCTTTATTCATCACGAAAATCGATCGGTCGCTAAGGCAAAGTCATGGGATTCGAGTCTCGAACTGTCTTATGAAGACTTGAATTCAAATGCCACCGAGTCTGCGGCGTGTCTCCGGCATGCGCGACGCGGTAAGACCGGAGACCTGCATGTCGATCTTGAACAGCCTCAGCCCCCGCGCTCTCGCCGCCCCCGAGAGCGGGATCGTCGAAGTCGTGAATTATGCCCGTGGCCGCGATGGCCTGCTGCCGCTCTGGGTCGGCGAAGGCGATCTGCCGACACCGGATTTCATAAACAAAGCCGCCATGGCCTCGCTTAATGCCGGCGAGACCTTCTACACCTGGCAGCGCGGCATTCCCGAGCTACGTCAGGCGCTCTCCGATTATTATACCAGGCATTTCGATATCTCGCTGCCGATGGAGCATTTCTATGTGACCGGCTCCGGCATGCAGGCGATCCAGCTTTCCGTGCAGGCGATCACATCGCCCGGCGACGAAATGCTGTATCTGTCGCCGGCGTGGCCGAACATCGCCGCAGCACTTGAGATCGCCGGTGCCCGCTCGATCGGCGTGCCGCTGCAATTCGAAAACGGCAAGTGGGCGCTCGATCTGGAACGGCTGAAGGCGGCGATCACGCCGAAGACCAAGGGCCTGTTCATCAACACGCCGTCCAACCCGACCGGCTGGACCGCGACCCATCAGGATTTGCGGGATATTCTGGCACTTGCCCGCGCGCATGATCTCTGGATCATGGCCGACGAGATCTACGCGCTCTATCATTATGCCGGCGGTCGCGCGCCGTCCTTCCTCGACGTCAAGGAAGCGGATGACAAGATCATCTTCGTCAACTCCTTCTCCAAGAACTGGTCGATGACCGGCTGGCGCGTCGGCTGGATCGTGGCGCCGCCGCAGATGGGGCAGGTTATCGAAAACCTGGTGCAATATTCTACCTCCGGCGTGGCGCAGTTCATGCAGAGAGGCGCAGTGGCGGCCCTGAACGAGGGCGACGAGTTCGTCCGCGCCAATATCGTCAAGGCCACGCGTTCGCGCGATATCCTCTGCGACGCACTGATTGCCACCAACAGGGTTCACACGCTGAAACCGGATGGCGCGCTCTATTCCTTCCTGAAGATCGATGGTGTCTCCGACAGCCGGCAGGCTGCGCTCGACATCGTCGACAAGACCGGCGTCGGCCTTGCGCCAGGAACGGCTTTCGGCAAGGGCGGTGAGCTTTTCATGCGCGCCTGCTTCCTGCGCGACCCGGCGCAGGTCGCCGACGCGGCGGAGCGACTGAGCCGTTATATCCTGAGCTTGTAAGAAGCCGTCTGCGCGCAGGTGGCCGATGGAAATATCGTCCGCCGCTGCCGGGACGCTTGAAAGGCGCGCTGTTCTTCGCAATGGTTGCGGCTCAAGGGTGGCGCCGCTTGGGGTATTGAATGTCGTCTCGGCCGTTTTCGAAGATTTCCGGAGTGCTCAATGGCCCGATCGCGGTTGTCGGGCTCCTAGCGGTCGCAGCGCTCACCGTTCCCGATATAGCCGAGCAGACCGCCTTCGATTTGAAGGTGCTGCTCGTTGCCATATGGGCCGTCTATATACTGCAGCTGATCGAGACGCTGATCCTGCACGAGGCAGCCGATGGAAGCGACAGGCTGCCGGCCTTGACCGTCGATGTGCTCTCTGTCCTGGTGCCGCTGATCGCTTTCCTGTTCGTCGGCAGACGCGATCAAAGCCTCTATTGCGCCATCTGGCTGCTGAAGCCGCTGCGCAATTCGACCTTCTTTCGATTGCTGGGCAGGGTTGTCAGCAACGAAGCGCGCAACCTGATCGGCGTCACTTCGATTTTCGGCATCGTCCTCTTCGGCGCGGCGCTTGCCGCCTACCTTGCCGAACGGGATGTGCAGCCCGACAGGTTCGGCAGCATTCCTCAGGCGATGTGGTGGGCAGTCGTCACGCTTTCGACCACCGGCTACGGCGACGAGATACCGATAAGCTTTGCCGGCCGTGTGATCGCCGGCTTGGTGATGATGAGCGGCATCGGCATCTTCGCCCTCTGGGCCGGTATCCTGGCGACGGGGTTTTACGAGGAAGTCCGCCGTCAGGATTTCGTGCGCAATTGGCAGCTGGTGGCGGCCGTGCCGCTGTTCCAGAGGCTTGGTTCCGCCGCGCTCGTCGAGATCGTGCGAGCGCTTCGGCCGCGCGTCGTGCCGGCAGGCACGATCATCTGCCGCAAAGGCGACAGCGGCGATCAGATGTACTTCATCGTCGAGGGGCACGTCAGCGTCGCGACGCCAAATCCGGTGGATCTTGGTGCCGGCAATTTCTTCGGCGAGATGGCATTGATCAGCGGCGACCCGCGCTCGGCGACGGTCAGCGCCGTGACGGAGGTCTCGCTGCTGTCGCTTTATTCGGCGGATTTCCAGATGCTGTCGAGCAGCAATCCTGACATTGCCGACATCATTCGCAAGACGGCGCTGGAGCGGCAGGCAGCCAAGCCCAAAGCGTAAGTAAACGGAACCTTGCAGCCCGTTCCTGCGGGCATCGCGGCGGTCTTCATTTGAAACGGAAACGCCTCTCTCCACGGTCGCTTCCGCCGCCGAACGAAGCGTTTTGGCCAGTTCGATAAAATGCCACCTTTCTTCAAAAGCGGTGGCTAACCACGCCGGCAATCATATCGCGCCGACAGCCTGCCGAACGGCTTCCGATAATCAAATCGGTAAGAAACCGCGCCTTTTATGTTCTTCAAGAACTTTGAAGGGGCGCGTGGAATGACTGTGTTGGTGACCGGCGGCGCCGGATATATTGGCAGCCACATGGTGTGGAAATTGGTGGACGCGGGCGAGGATGTCGTTGTCCTCGATCGCCTGTCGACCGGCTTTCGCTGGGCCGTCGCGCCAGCCGCGCGTTTCTATCTCGGCGATGTGGCCGACGACGTCCTGCTGCAAAAGATCTTCGCCGAAAACGATATCGACGCGATCATCCATTTCGCCGGTTCCGCCGTCGTCCCGGTCTCCATCGAAGATCCCCTGGCTTACTACGACAACAATACCGGAAAGACCCGTGCGCTGATGGCCGCGGCCATCAAGGCCGGCATTCGCCATTTCGTCTTTTCCTCGACCGCCGCCGTCTATGGACCTCAGGGCTCCGACGAGCCGGTGCGCGAAAACGCCGTGCTGTGTCCGGATACTCCCTATGGCCAGTCGAAGCTGATGTCGGAGTGGATGCTCCGCGATGCCGCCGCCGCCTATGACTTCAACTACGTCGCTCTGCGTTATTTCAACGTGGCCGGTGCCGATCCCAAGGGGCGGGCGGGTCAATCGACCGAGGGCGCCACGCATCTGATCAAGGTTGCCTGCGAGGCGGCGCTCGGCCGCCGCCGTCAGGTGAACATCTACGGCACGGACTATCCGACCCATGATGGAACCGGCGTGCGCGATTACATTCACGTCGCCGATCTGGTCGAGGCGCATCTGATGGCGCTGCAGCATCTGCGGCGCGGTGGGCGGCCGCTGGTTGCCAATTGCGGCTATGGCACCGGTTATTCGGTTCTCGACGTCTTGAACATGGTCATGCGCGTCTATGGCCGCTCCTTCAAGATTCACATGGCGCCACGCCGCCCGGGCGATGCCGGAAGCGTCGTTGCCGATGCGACGCTGGCTCATCGCGAACTGGGCTGGACCCCCAAGCATAACAGCCTGGAGCAGATCGTGCGCTCGTCGCTCGATTGGGAGATTTATCTCGCGCATCGCGCCGGCTTCGATGCCAGCGGCCTGCAGAAGATCTTTGCCGCGCCAAGTATCTGATATGTCTCGCGGCAAAAGGCATGCATATATTTATATGTTGCGATGTAGTTGCGGCACTTTGCAATATTCTTCAGTAGTGTTTCCTGTTGAAAATAACTGAAAATCAATTTTTTTGTGGTTTTATAGGTGCAAGGGAAGGAAGCCATGAAGAATTTGCTTTCAGGTATGCGCCTGCAGAAAGATAATCCGACATTTTTGATAGCGCAGTATAACGCGCTGTCGTCGCAGATACCTATTCTGTATATATTGTTGGTCATCAATGCCTTGGCGGTGGCGATCACCCATATCCACACCGCGCCGATTTGGCTCGCGCTCTACATCCCCGTCGCGCTCAGCGTCGTTTGTGTCTTCCGTATTGCCTGGTGGCAGATCCACGGCAAGGAGCAGGTGACCGCCGAGTATGCCTATAATGTCATGCGGCGCACGATCGTGCTTGCCGCGGTGCTGACCTTTGCGTTCGGCGGCTGGGCGGTGGCGCTCTATCAGTATGGCAACGCCTATCAGCAGGGACAGATTGCCTACTTCCTCGTCGTCGCCGGCATTTCCTGCGTCTTCTGTCTTATGCATCTGCCGCTTGCCGCCATTCTCACGACGGCGATCACCTTCTCCTTCATGGTGGTCACCTTCATGTTCTCCGGCAAATCGGTGTTCGTGGCCACGGCGACCAGCGTTATCTTTCTGTCCTTCCCCTTCGTGCGCGTCATCAACAGCTACTTCCAGAATTTCGCCGGCCTGGTGCGGCTGACGGAAGAGCTCGGCGACAAGCAGGCGGAAGCCGAACGGCTGAACCTGATCAACAGCCGCAACGCGCTGCAGGACCAATTGACCGGCCTTCCAAACCGCCGCAGCTTCTTTCGCGAGC
Organism: Rhizobiaceae bacterium; assembly: GCA_028865845.1. Classification (GTDB taxonomy): domain Bacteria; phylum Pseudomonadota; class Alphaproteobacteria; order Rhizobiales; family Rhizobiaceae; genus Rhizobium. The sequence continues at coordinate 5,126 of JAGWJK010000003.1, read as the reverse complement.
TGCAGGACATGCTGCTGCAATATCCCGACAGACCGCCGATCATCGGCCTCGTCGATCTCGATGGTTTCAAGCCGGTCAACGACGTCTTCGGTCATGCTGCGGGCGACCTGGTGCTCAAGCAGACGGCAGAGCGGTTTCTCACCATCATGGGCGGCAAGGGAACGGTCGCGCGCCTGGGCGGCGACGAGTTCGGCATCATCTTCCCGCGGGATATGGCGGAAGTCGTCGTCGCGGAAATCGGTCAGGCCTTCTGTTCCGCGCTTCGCGAGCCCTATGAGATTCCCGGTGGATCCATCCGGATTTCCGGCTCCTGCGGCATCGTCGTACCCGAGGGGCAGGGCCATACGGCCGAGCAGCTCTATGAAAAGGCGGATTTCGCGCTCTACCAGGTTAAGAGCCGACGCAACGGCAGCGTCGAGTTTTTCTCCCATCATCTGGAGGAAATCCTGCGGCAACGCCACCTGATCGAGCTGGAATTGCAGGGCGACGATTTCGCTCGGGAACTGTCGCTTGAATATCAGCCGATCATCGATCTTGGCGACGGCCGCGTCGTCGGCTTCGAGGCATTGGCGCGCTGGAACAGCGCCCGCCTTGGCCGCATCAGCCCGGATGCTTTCATTCCCGCTGCCGAACGCACGGCGATGATCGGCAAGATGACCCGCATCCTCTTTGCCGAGGCCTTGACGGCGCTTGCCCAGATGCCGGCTCCTTTGCGTCTGTCTTTCAATCTCTCCGCCCGCGACATCTGCGATCACGAGACCTCGATGACGCTGCTGGCAATGATCCACGGCGCCGGGATCGATCCGCGCCGCATCGAGTTCGAAATCACCGAGACGGCGCTGCTGTCGGATTTCAACACCGCCTACGAGGTGATCGGCCTGCTGCGGGCGACCGGCATCACCATCGCGCTCGACGATTTCGGCACCGGCTTTTCCAGCCTCAGCCATATTCATCGGCTGGAGTTCGACAAGATCAAGATCGACAAGAGCTTCGTCATGCAGTTCGACCGCGATGTCCGCTGCATGAACATCACGCGCTCGGTCGCCAACCTCTGCCGCAATCTCGGCATCGTCTCGGTTGCCGAAGGTGTGGAGAGCGAGGCGATTGCGGATGCGCTGCTTGCTTCCGGTGTCCGGCTGGCACAGGGCTATCATTTCTCCAGGCCGCTGCGGCTGGAGAACGCGATTGCCTTTGCCCGCGAAAGCGAAATCGCCACGCAACAGCCGCTGGCCGCCAGCGCCTGAAGAACGCTTTCGAAAACGGTCGCCCGCAAATACTGCCGATCAGACAACGTTGCCGAGAAAAGCCGGCGCGTTGCGCTCCACGGCCTCGACGAGAAAGTCGATGACCGTGCGCACGCGTGGGGATTGGCGCAGGTCGCGATGGCAGGTAATCCAATAGTGACGCTTCAGGTCGACCTCGTCGGGTAACACCACCTGCAGGTCCGGATGACGGCTGGCAATGAAGAACGGCAGCACGCAGAGGCCGAGCCCGCTTTTCGTTGCGGTCAACTGTGCGAAGATGCTGGAACTCTGAAACAGCAGCTTGATGCGCGGGTGGATGTCGCCGAGATAGTCGAGGCCGGGCGCGAAGATCATGTCTTCGATATAGCCGATGAAGGGATGCGCCTGCAGTTCGGCGCGGCTGGCAACAGGGCCATGTTTTGCGAGATAGTCCCGCGATCCGTAGACCTGGAGATGATAGTCGGTAAGCTTCTCGGTGAAATAGGGACCGGCCTTCGGCGGATCGAGCACGACGACGATATCGGCTTCCTTGCGCGACAGCGACATGATCTGCTGGATGGTTACCAGCTCCAGCGAGATGTTTGGATATCGTGCGGTGAAATCGGCGAGCAGCGTCGTGAGGAAGAAATTCGAAAAGCCCTCCGGCGCGCTGATGCGCACGACGCCGCGTTGCGCCGCCGAGCCGGCAGCAAGGTCCGACCGCAGCCGTTCGGTCTCCTGTTCCATCCGCTCGGCGGTATCGACGAAGCGCTGGCCCATGCCGGTCAGCATATAACCGCGCGCATTGCGCTCGAACAGCTTCACCTGCAGCGTGAATTCCAGTCGGTCGATGCGGCGCGAGACGGTGGCGTGGCTGGTGCGCAATTGCCGTGCGGCAGTCGAAAGCTGCCCCGTCCGGGCGACAGCCAGGAAAAATTGCAGATCGTCCCAGGTGAAATGCGACGCGCCCTTCACGGCCTCCCTTTCTGTTCAAAAATGAACAGACACTGTTTGGAATTAGTTCCAAACTTCACTTGCGTCAACGCGCAATTTCAATGATCCTTAAGGACAGGAAAGCCGTTTGGAGGAGAGCGGCTGGCCAATTTTGAACAGATTCATTTTTGCCAAATCTCGGGGAGGAGAGCATATGCGAAAGAGTCTTTTAGCATCCCTGGCACTTCTGCTTGCAACCAGCACCGCCGCATTCGCCGATGGCGCGTCGGATGGTGTGGTAAAGATCGGCATTCTGAACGATCAATCCGGCGTTTATGCCGACTTCGGCGGCAAGTCGTCGGTGGAGGCTGCCAAAATGGCCGTCGAGGATTTCGGCGGCAAGGTGCTGGGCGTGCCGATCGAAATTGTCGATGCCGACCACCAGAACAAGCCCGATATCGCCTCGAACATTGCGCGCCAATGGTATGACACCGACAAGGTCGATGCGATCATGGAACTGACGACCTCCTCGGTTGCGCTTGCCGTGCAGGCGATCGCCAAGGAAAAGAAGAAGATCGATATCGTTACCGGCGCCGCCACGACGGACCTCACCGGCAAGCAGTGCTCGCCCTATGGCTTCCATTGGGCCTATGACACGCATGCTCTCGCCGTCGGCACGGGTGGTGCATTGGTGAAACAGGGCGGCGATACCTGGTTCTTCCTCACGGCCGATTACGCATTCGGCTATTCGCTGGAACAGCAGACGAGTGATTTCGTCAAGGCCAATGGCGGCAAGGTCGTCGGTTCGGTGCGCCATCCGCTGTCGACCAATGACTTCTCCTCCTTCCTGCTGCAGGCGCAATCGTCAGGCGCGAAGGTCATCGGTCTTGCCAATGCCGGCCTCGACACCTCGAATGCCATCAAGCAGGCATCGGAATTCGGCATCACCCAGGGCGGCCAGCATCTGGCGGCGTTGTTGTTTACCCTCGCCGAAGTCCACGGTCTCGGCCTGCAGGCGGCGCAGGGGCTGACGCTTACCGAGGGCTATTACTGGAACCTCGACGATAAAAGCCGCGAATTCGGCAAGCGCTTCTTCGCCCGCACCGGTAAGATGCCGAACATGATTCACACCGGCACCTATTCCGCCGTGCTGCAGTATCTGAAGGCCGTGCAGAAGGCGGGAACCGACGATACCGAGGCCGTCGCCAAGGAACTGCACGGGATGCCGGTCGATGACGTCTTCGGTCGTGGCGGCACCGTCGCCCCCAACGGACGCATGATCCATGATATGTATCTGCTGCAGGTCAAGAAGCCCGAGGAAAGCAAAGAGCCCTGGGATTATTTCAACGTGCTTGCGACGATCCCTGGCAAGGAAGCCTATATCGACCCGGCCAAGAGCGGCTGTGACCTCGTCAAACAGTAAGTTGCGGATAGGTTGATGGCGAATTCCGCTCAATCGAACCAGGGAGAGCAGCGGGTGGTTCTATCCGCCCGCGGCCTCCGCCGCGATTTCGGCGGCTTCACCGCTGTCAAGAGTGTCGATCTCGATGTGCGCCATGCCTGCGTCCATGCCCTGATCGGCCCGAACGGTGCCGGCAAGACGACCGTGTTCAATCTGCTGACGAAGTTCCTGCAACCGACGCACGGCACGATCCGGCTACTCGATACCGATATCACCAAAACGAGGCCGGACAAGGTGGCGCGCATGGGCCTTGTCCGATCGTTTCAGATTTCAGCGGTATTTCCGCATCTCTCCGTACGCGATAATGTTCGTGTTGCCTTACCAAGGCCGAATCGCCTGGCGCATCAATTCTGGCAGCCGACGTCGGCGCTGAACGTCCTCAATGAGCGTGCCGAGCAGTTGCTGGCTTCGGTCGGCCTCAGCAAGGAGCGCAACGCCATTGCTGCGGATCTCTCCTATGGCCGCAAGCGCGTACTGGAAATCGCGACGACGCTGGCGCTCGATCCGAAAGTGCTGCTGCTCGACGAGCCGATGGCCGGCATGGGGCTGGAGGACGTCAACACCGTCTCTGCCATCATCCGCGACGTCGCCAGGGATCGCGCCGTGCTGATGGTCGAGCACAATCTCTCGGTCGTTGCCAATATCTGCCATCATGTGACGGTGCTGCAGCGCGGCGAGATCCTTGCCGAAGGCGATTATGCCACCGTGAGTCAGGACCCGCGCGTCCGCGAGGCCTATATGGGCACGGAGGAGGCTTGACATGGCGGCGCTACTCGACGTTCAGGGCCTCAATGCCTGGTATGGCGAAAGCCACATCCTGCACGGCGTCGACATGACGGTCGGTGAGGGCGAGACCATCACCATCCTTGGCCGCAACGGCGTCGGCAAGACGACGACGCTGCGCACCATCGTCGGCATCATCCGCGCCCGCAAGGGCAAGATCGCCTTTGCCGGAACCGACATGATGCAGGTGCCGCTGCACAAGACGGCGCACAAAGGCATCGGTTTCGTGCCGGAAGAGCGCGGCATCTTCTCGACGCTCAGCGTCCACGAGAACCTGCTGTTGCCGCCTGTCGTCGCCAAAGGTGGCATGACGATCGACGAGATCTTCGAGCTTTTCCCCAACCTGCATGAGCGGCGCAACAGTGCCGGCACGAAGCTCTCCGGCGGCGAACAGCAGATGCTGGCGATGGCGCGTATCCTTCGCACCGGCGTTCGCATGCTGCTGCTCGACGAACCGACGGAAGGTCTCGCTCCGGTGATCGTACAGCGCATCGGCGAGGTGCTGCAGAAATTGAAGCAGCGCGGCATGACCATTTTGCTGGTCGAGCAGAATTTCCGGTTTGCCAGCCGTATTGCCGACCGCTTCTATGTGATGGATCACGGCCAGATGGTTTCGGAATTTCCTGTCGGCGAACTATCGCAGCGGATGGACACGCTGCACAAGGTGCTGGGGGTTTGACGCCATGACGACATTCTTCGGCATCCCGCTCCAGGCTCTTCTCGGC